>CAYORD010000093.1:0-3029 GCA_964406265.1 uncultured Candidatus Saccharibacteria bacterium
GCAATCACCGCCGGCCTCGCTGTGCTGTGTGTGTGGATCGTCGGGAAAAAGGGATGGATGGCAAAGCTCGGTTACATATTCGTCGCGCCTGCACTATGTTTCTTCCTCGTAGGAGGTCTCATGATGGCGGGCGGCGCGAGGCAATACATCGGGCAGTCGTTCATCGTGAAAGGTACAACCTTCACGAAGATTGACCACAAAAAAGGGAAACCTGGATATGTGGATCTCGTCACTCTTAAACGGAATGACGGTGCCACGATGGAATTCCTAAACTCGGAATCTTCTGGGCGGCAATGGGACTACCTTCTTGCCTCAAAAGCGATTGGTGATTCAATATCCATTGAGGAAATCATACAGGCAATCAACGCCAAGTAGTCGTTGAGACAGGCGAAGCGGCTCGAAGAACTCGAGCCGCTTTTTTATTGGGACTCATACACCGCCACCGTTTTCGCGAGCATTTTTTCGAAACTGAAATCGGCGATTATTTTTTGTTTGAGCGCGGCGCCGAAGGCGTCGCGCTTTTTGTGATTGGTGAGCAGGAAGCGCAGCGCGTCGGCAACTTCTTTTTCGCGTTTTGCGCGGATAAGCATACCTGACTGCATATCAGAAACAATATCCGGAATGCCGCCGACACTGGTTGCGACGGTCGGTATGCCGACACTGCCCGCTTCAAGCAATACATACGGGAGGCCTTCTTTGAGCGATGGCAAAAGGAAAATATCTGCGCCGGAGAGCAGCGTCTTTGCATCTGGAATAAATCCTGCAAGACGCACGATTCCCGATAGATTGTTTTTTGAAATGGTTTTCTCCAATTCAGGACGCAGTTCGCCTTCGCCGATAATTACATATTGGAACAGCGGTAGTTCCTTTTCACGCGAAAGTTCGGCAATTGCGCGAAGCGCGTGCGCGAGCCCTTTGTTTTTGGTAAGTTCCGCAATCGTAACAATAAGTATTGTGTCGGCTGGCGCTTGCGGCGCGAGCGATGCTTGCCCCGCAAACAGTGGGGCTCGCGCCGCGCTCCGCCCCATAGTTGTAAAAGGAGTGATACCGTTATGAATGAGCCGTATTTTTTTATTTACAAACCAGAGCCGTCGTCCCGATTTTTCATCAGCGCGGCAAATTACAATAACCGAATGCGAAAAGAGCGCCGTGAGCCACGAGAGAAGAAATATTGCCGTGCGCTCTACAAACGGTCTTGGTTCGTTGAATGCCCACCCATGCACTGTAAAGACAATCTTTATTGGAAGCCGCGCGAGTTGCACCGCCAGCGCGCCTAGTGCCGCCGCTTTAGAACTGTTTAAGTGCAGAACATCGGGTTGTTCTTTTTTGATAAGGCGGGAGATTTCTCGGAATGCCGCGAAGTCGGCAGAGCCGACTTCGCGGCACAAAAAAGGAACGCGCTCACATCTAATTCCCGCACCCACAAGTCTTTCTGGTAAAACATTTCCTTCACCGCATCCTACGGCTACATCAAATTTTTCTTTCGGTAACGCAGTCGCCATATCAAAAACATACCGTTGCGCACCGCCCCAGTTTCCTTTTGTGACCAGAAACAAAACCTTCTTTTTTGCCGTTGTATTCATTGGGTTTTTTAATTATACTACCCCTCGTGGTGAGCGCAGTCGAACCATCGTTATATGAACATCTTCAATAGGCGGGAACACATCGCACTTCTCTTGGGCGATACAATCGTATTTGCGGCGAGCTTGTGGCTGACGCTCTTTTTCCGCTACGCGGCGTTCCCCGACAGCGCACTTCTTTCCGAACACCTCTTTCCATTTCTCTTTTTGTTTGTGCTTTGGGTTGTCGTCTTCTTTATTGCCGGACTCTACGAAAAGCAAACGGTTATTCTCCGCCACCGCCTGCCGCACCTTCTCTTCAACACGCTTCTTCTCAACAGCGTGCTCGCGGTCGTCTTTTTCTATTTTCTTCCGGTGTTTGAGATTACGCCGAAGGGCAGCTTGTTTTTGTATCTCCTCATTTCGTTTCCGCTGATGCTCCTGTGGCGGATTTACGGAAGCGCGGTGCTCTCGCCGTGGAAGCGCGAAAAGGCAATTGCGATCGGCGAGGGCGAGGAATTGAAAGAACTCATTACTGAAGTAAACAACAACTGGCACTATAACATTTCATTCGTTTCTTCCGTGGACGCGAAAGACCTCGGCAGTATGGATTTCAAAGAAGAGATTGTGAAGCGCGTCTATGCGGAAGGCATCTATCTCATTGCCGTTGATTTGCGGAGCGACAAAATCTTGCCGGTGCTTCCGCACCTCTACAACCTTATCTTTTCCGGCGTGCGCTTCATAGATATGCACAAGATTTACGAAGAGATGTTTAATCGGATTCCTCTCTCGCTCGTGCGCTACAACTGGTTTTTGGAAAATGTGTCCACCGCGCCGAACATTACCTACGATACGTTGAAGCGCCTGATGGACATCGCGATTGCGGGCGCGCTCGGGTTACTTTCACTCCTTCTGTACCCCCCGGTATTTCTTGCAATGCTTCTTGAAAACGGCCGTCCGTTTTTTATTGTGCAGGAGCGAATAGGGAAGGGCGGGAAAATTATTAAAACGCTCAAATTCCGCAGTATGCGCGTTGCGTCTGGAGGCGGTCCCACAGAAATTACACGCGTCGGGAGCGTTTTGCGCGCGACGCGCATAGACGAGCTCCCGCAACTCTGGAATGTCTTGCGCGGCGACCTTTCGCTCATCGGGCCGCGGCCGGAGCTTCCGGAACTCGTGCGCCTCTACGAAAAAGAGATTCCGTATTACAACATCCGGCACCTCATCAAACCCGGGCTTTCCGGCTGGGCGCAGCTCTACCACGAGAACCACCCGCACTATCGCGCGAATGTCTCCGAGACAAAAGTGAAGCTCTCCTACGACCTGTACTACATCAAAAACCACTCGTTTTTTCTGGATGTAAAAATCGCGCTGAAGACGATCAAAGTGTTGCTTTCAAGGAGCGGGGTGTAATGTTTCCCCCTCTCGCCCTTTTCCAAAGGGGGAGTACCCGAGCGAAGCGAGGGGGAG
>CAYORD010000094.1:0-2635 GCA_964406265.1 uncultured Candidatus Saccharibacteria bacterium
TGCGGAAATGACGGAGTTGCTTCGATATACCGCGAGGCGGTTCACATCCCGCACTGCCGCCGCATACACATCGCCTCCGTTGCCTCCATTCCCACCTGCGGGACCGGAGTACTCTTTGCCTTTTTCATGCAGCCAGCGTACGACACCGTCGCCGCCGTCGCCCGCCTTCACCCGTAATGTAATTTCATCTATAAAGGCCATAAAAATTATTCAAGCGCTTTGCGCGCGAGCGCGAGCGCGCCTTCGCGCGAGCGCGCCGCTACGGTGAATAGTTTGTTGTGGCAAAATACGGCGTCTGGAACGCCGGAAATCAGAGCCAACTCGTTATCGCGCTTCCCTGCCCATTCTCTTGGAAAAGGTCTGCGCACCACAAAGGAGTGCGGAAACGCTGGGACTGCGTACGCACGCCATTTTTCTGATTCACCGCGGCGGTCCGGCAGTATGACAAACAACGGCTCCGGCGTATGTACGAGAATTTCTTTCCAGTCATATTCTCCATCAAGCACAATGATGCATTTATCCTCCGTACTCTCATACGATGCGCGGACGATGGTTTCTCCTAATAGCGCGTCTCGCGCGTGCGCGATTTCCCGCTCCAGAATTGCGCTGGCAAATTCTCGTGCTTCTTCAAAACCCGCATCAAGCGAGAGGTGTTTTTCACTCCATGTCGGCTCAAAGGAAAATATGGCGTTTTGTATGAGGTACGGAAACGCAGGCGCGCCTTCGTAACTTCCAAGCGCCACGCCGTTGTCTCCCGCATCAATCGGCTGAACCAACTTCGCGTCAACACGGGCGGCAATTTCCGCGGAGCCGGAAATTGCCGCCCCAAACGTTTTCCACACGAGCCCAAATGCGGCGTACGGGATTTTATTGGAACGCTCCCCCGCACCACCGGTTTGGTGATGGTCAAAACGATTTTGCGCCGCGTCATATGCGCCGCCGACATCCACCACAAAATCGCCGGACTCAATAATCTTCTGGTCGCGGCTTCGAACCACCTTTGCGTTCCCTTTAAGATGCAAAAGGAGCGCCACCACCGCAAACGCATCATCGGCGTGGAATCCGCCGTCATGCGTAACAATAATTTTTTTTAAATCCTTCATTGCTTCGCGATTTCATCAAGCCGCTTTTCTATATGTTCAATATGCGCATGCAACTCTTTTATTTTCGCTTCTTCAATCTCTATTTCTCTTTCTGTTTTTTCTGCAAGCTTCTTTTCATGCTTAAGCCCAGTCAATATGATGCGGTCGCCGATAAAAAACGACACAAAAAGCCCCGTGAGCAGGAGACCTGCTACGGAAAGGATGAGCGACACTCCCGGCGAAAAGAGTACAGAAAACCAGCCATCAACTTCGGCAAGCATATCTGCGGAGAGCCACACGGCGCGCCAAAAGAGTACAACAAAGATGCCGCCGATGACGGCGTATACAATCGGCGCGCGCGACAGCCGCTCGCGCGCCCGATCTTCCAACTTGTCAAAAAATTTCATTATTACTGACATATACATTTATTATACCACACTACACCGCGCCGTGGCACTTTTTATATTTCTTTTTTGAACCGCACGGACAAGGGTCGTTTCTGCCGACTTTTGGAAATTTATCCATTTTAATCTCCTGCGTGGTAAGAGACGCAGCCGTTGGAGGATTTTCCTTGAAGGTGTGCATCATTTTAGCATAGTGTGCCTCCATATCTTTAAAAAGCCGCAATCCTTCCGTGCGGTATTCCACGAGCGGGTCGCGCTGGCCGTACGCGCGCAACGAAACGCTCCCGCGCAGGTGGTCCATATTTTCCAAATGTTCCATCCAGAGCGCATCTATCGCTTGGAGCAAAAACACTTTCGCCGGGTCGCTTCCTTCCAAAATCGCCCGCCGCCTCCCGTACACGATGCTACGCTGATGGTTCAATACATCGTCGTACTGGAGCACATGCTTGCGCGCGTCAAAGTTGAATCCTTCAATTTTCGTCTGCGCCGCCTCAAGCGAGCGGTTAATGAGCCCATTCTCAATCGGCTCGTCTTCCGGAATTTTGAACGAGCCCATCAGCCGCTTGATCATATCGGACGCAAAAATCCGCATGAGCGAATCCTCCAAAGAAACCAAAAACTGCGTCTCGCCAGGGTCGCCCTGCCGGCCGCTTCGGCCGCGCAATTGATTGTCTATGCGGCGCGCCTCGTGCCGCTCTGTTCCGATGACGAAAAGGCCCCCCACTCCGCGGACTTCGTCCGCTTCGCTCTGCGATGCCGGGTTGCCGCCGAGCTTTATATCAACCCCGCGTCCCGCCATATTGGTCGCAATCGTAACGCTACCGCGCCGCCCAGCTTGCGCGATAATCTCGCCCTCGCGTTCGTGGTTCTTCGCATTCAATACCTCGTGTTTGACACCTGCGCGCGAAAAATACCCGGAAAGCACTTCGTTTTTTTCAATAGACACCGTGCCGACAAGTACCGGCTGACCCTTCTCCTGAAGCGCCTTCACCTGTTTTGCGAGTGCCGTAAACTTGCCGCGCTCGGTCTGAAAGATAAGGTCGTTCTTGTCTCGCCGCGCAATCTGCCGATGTGTCGGCACTTCCACAACCCCGAGCCCGTACACATTGAAGAACTCTTCGCTGGAGGTCTTCGCCGTACCCGTCATTC
>CAYORD010000094.1:2691-3005 GCA_964406265.1 uncultured Candidatus Saccharibacteria bacterium
TTGGTGCAGCCCTTCGCTCCATCGCCGCCCCGGCATTAAGCGGCCCGTGAACTCATCTACGATAATTACTTCATTATTCTTCACCACATACTCCTTGTCGCGCCGATAAAGCGCCTTCGCCTTTACCGCGGTTTCCAAGTGGTGCACGAGCTTCACGCCCCCCTCGGCGTACAAATTTTCAATACCGAGAATTTTTTCCGCTTTTTCAATCCCCTTCTCCGTAAGTTGTATCGCGCGAAACTTTTCGTCAACGGTAAAGTCCTCTTCCGCAGTAAGCCGCCCCGCGATGCCTGCAAATGTTTTGTAGAGCGATT
>CAYORD010000095.1:0-2987 GCA_964406265.1 uncultured Candidatus Saccharibacteria bacterium
CATTACGAAAGCACTCAATGTTACCTTTGACGGGAATGTGGCGACGAGTACGGTTAATTTTTGATGTGTTATAATCTTCATATGAAAAAAATAAACGCAAAGATGGGACTGGTGAAGGCGATTTTGCTGATTGTCGTCGCGCTCGTGATACTCGGCTACTTCGGGTACAACTTGCGCGATATCGTAAACTCGCCCGCGGTGCGCGACAATCTAGCATATGTGTGGGGATTTGTCGTAAAGTTTTGGGAATGGGTGAAGAATCTTTTGCCTCCGCAGTAGGGAATTGGTGTGGAAAAGTAGTCATTGCTCTTTTTTCTTTGTTTGGATAAACTGAGTATAATATCCCTAATACTCATATGAACCAAAAAGATCTGCCGCATATAGATGATTTCCTGTTGTTCATTCAAACGAACAACTACTCCCCCGAAACGCTCTACAATTACGAGCGCGACCTGAAGACCTTTGCCGATTTTTTGTCGCGTGAATTAAAGATCCAGTTTGAGAAAATAAAAAAACAATCGTTGGAACTGTATAAGGCCTATCTTGTATCAAACGACCGCCAAACCGCCGGCGCGAAACGCGCCGGCAAACGGCTCTCCGCCGGTTCGGTAAACCGTGCGCTCTCCAGCGTGCGCCGCTATATGAAATACCTGATTGATATGGACCACGAAACGCCAGTTGCGCCGGAGGCACTGAAGCTTCTTAAAATGCCGAGGAAGCACGCGCGCGTCGCGGAATTTTATGCGCTCGTACGCCTTATTGAGTCGCCAGCAAAATTTGAACGAGACAAAAACATCGCGCTCCGCAATCGTGCGATGCTCGAGACGCTTTTCTCCACCGGCATGCGCATCTCGGAACTCCTATCGCTCGACCGGAATCGCTTGGATGCATCAGGTAAAATCTTTATCCGCGGCAAAGGTAAGAAAGAGCGTTTTGTGTACCTTACCGAACGGGCTCAGAAACACATCGCCGCATACCTCAAAACGCGCGCAGACGCGCGCACAGCGCTCTTTATTCCCTACCGAGGAAAAAACGCGGACGACGCGAATGCGCGCATTTCGTCCAACTACTTACAGATGAAAATAAAAGAATATCGCGAACTTCTCGGCATTAACATTCCGACTTCCGCGCACTCCCTGCGGCACGGCTTTGCAACCTACTCGGCGGAGCAAGGCGCGAATCCCGCGGCGCTCCAGATACTTCTCGGTCACGAGTCGCTCCACACGACGACGCGTTATGTGCACGCCTCCGACCGCTATGCGGAAAAAACGCACCGCCAGTTTCATCCGTTGAGCGTTTGAAGCAAAACACATTTTCAAGAAGTCTCCTTGAGCGCGGCTCGCGAAGCGAACCGCGCGACCCGAGGACTTTTGCAAAATGTGTTTTGCGAAAAACGCCCTGAAAGCAAAAACCGCCCGAGGGCGGTTTTTACATACTGACTCTTAATTTTTCACCATGGTATCTTTCGCGACGGCGAGCGTGGCGCTCGCCTTCCAGCACTTGCCGGAAGAAGCCCATGGCTGAAGGCCCTCTTTTTCGTAGAGCCATTTCGCGTAGCTCAAGTTGCCTTCAAGTGTTTTGATGTCAAACCCGAGCTTCTGCGCGCGTTCCGCGTGATAACGCTCGTTGATTTGCATCACGCCGACATCATTCCGGTCGTAGTCGCCGCGCAACACCCCGCGCGCGTCGTAATGACGAAAACGGGATTCACACTTCGCTACTTCCGCAAGAACCGGATTGTCCGCGAAATAGTCGCGCACATAGGTCTCAAGCGTTATCGGATTATCCGCAACCGGCATAAGCGGAGTTGCTTCTATTCCTGAAGTTGCGGGAGTAGTCGTAAAGACAGATAGAAAAACCAAAAGTCCTGACAGTGTTTCAACCATATTTGTCAAAGGGACTAAAACTAACGACCGAGGCGCGGGTGTTTCCCCACGACCTTGGTACTGTACATTATAACATTATCAGTGTCAACTTGTCAACCCCCCTTAATGGCTACGCAAAAAACCCTTATTTCCACCTCTTGGCTTCCAGTGCATTCGCGGCGGCGGATTGTTCGGCCTCTTGTTTTGATTTGCCCTCCCCTTCCGCCACTTTTTCGCGGCCAAGGAATACGGCGACGGTAAAGTGCTTATCGTGGTCGGGTCCCGTCTCGCGCACCGTTTCGTATAAGGGTGTTACGCTCGCGATGTCTTGCGCTTTTTCTTGGAAGGTACTTTTTGCGTCCATCCACTTCCCTTCCGCAACAATTTTGTCAGTGAGATTAAGCACAAAGCGCGACACGAAATCGCCCGCTTTCGCGTACCCGCCGTCCAAGTACAGCGCGCCAATGAGCGCTTCAATCGCATTCGCGAGAATCACTTCGCGCGCGCGGCCCGTATCTTTCGCTTCGCCTTTGGAAAGGAGCATAAAATCATTCATGCCGAGCCCTTCAGCGACGCTCGCAAGCGTAACGGCGTTCACGAGCCCGGCGCGATACATCGTCAAATCGCCCTCGGTTTTGTCCGGATATTTTTTAAACAAAAATTCCGTAACCAACAGTTCCAACACCGCATCGCCCAAAAACTCCAGCCGTTCGTTGTGTTCAATTTTCGTTTTTCGGTTCTCGTTCAGATACGAGCGGTGCGTGAAAGCGGTGCGGAGCAAATCTCTGTCCGCAAATATAATGCCTATCTTTTTCTCAAAATCTGAAAAATTCTTCATTTTTTCAATAATATATTGACTGCTTTTGTGATAATCGGAAGCGTATCGGGGTAAAAATTGAGATTGACGATGTCTTTGAGCTTAAACCACCGCGCGTCATCCAACCCGCCCGAAGTGCCGAGAGTCAGCGGCATAAACGCCGACTCGCCGAGAAAATAATGCACTTGTTTGCGTATCTTCCCTTTTTCCGGATCGGAGGCGATGTATTCGTTGTAACCAATGTTTTCTTTAATAACAATATCCAGCCCGAGTTCTTCTTTGATTTCGCGGATAGTTCCCGCTTC
>CAYORD010000096.1:0-2929 GCA_964406265.1 uncultured Candidatus Saccharibacteria bacterium
ATTGAGCACGCGCCGGATGACGCGCGGTACAGGATGTTTATCGCGAGTCTTTTCACGAGCTTTGGACTATATAACGAGACGATTAAGGAACTTGAGGAAGGAATCAGGATTTCCCCGAAAAAACAGCATATTTACTCTGCCTTAAGCGCTGCCTATATGTTTAAAGGAGATGTTGAGAAAGGGTTTGATGCTGCGCGCGTAGCATTTGAACTTGAACCGGAAAACGGAACGGCGCTGAAACAGTATGTTGCGTACGCGATTCGCCTATCGCGCGACGGCTTTGCAGAAGAACTCTTGGCCAAAGTATCTGATGTGGAATTGCGTATGGATCCTGAAATCATAAACGCATATGCTATGAGTGAGCGGTTTGATAAAGTCGCGGAGTTATGGGAGTATCGCATTGCGCACAGCGACGCGCGCAATGCGCAATCCTACTTATCGCTTGCCGCGGCGTATGTGAAGCTGGGAAAATCACAGAAAGCAATGGATACAGTGCGGAAAGTAATGGAACTCGCGCCGGATTTTAAGGCGCAAGGGGAAGAACTAATTCGCAAGATTCAGACGGGGGAAATTTAAGAAAGCCGCTGTTCACTATGCTGGAAGGAATGAAGAGGGCTATCAAAAAATTGGTGCTGCCGCGCTATCGCTACACGATAGTCTCAGTAGCAAAAAATATCTTTGGCGGATACGGACGCACGCACTATTCGCAGAATGGCGAAGATATCGTTCTTGCCGCGCTGTTCGCGAAAAAGAAAAATGGTTTTTATGTGGATGTCGGCGCGCATCATCCGGAACGATATTCAAACACCTGCCTGCTCCACAAAAAAGGGTGGGGGGGGATAAACATAGACCCCGACCCAGATGCGATACGCTTGTTTGAGAAGCGGCGTCCGCGCGACGGTAATCTCTGCATCGGCATTTCGCGCGAGCACGGCGAGAAGCCGTTTTTTGTGTTTACCGACCCCGCGGTGAATACTTTTTCTCCTGAAATGGCGAAAGCGTGGCAGGACGGGAAAAACATTGCGCTCCGAGGAACCGCAATCGTCAAAACGGCGCCGCTTCACGAGGTTCTCGCGGGAGTTGTGCCTCGTGGAACGCATATTGATTTCCTGAATGTGGATGCTGAAGGGCTTGATTTAGAAGTGCTTGAATCAAATGACTGGGAACGGTTTCGTCCGGAAGCGATTGCGATTGAAGACCACGGCTTCTGCGCTGATGTGCCCGCCGAAAGCGCCGTGTATCGTTTTCTTTCCGAAAAAGGATATACTCTGCATGCAGTGATGAAATTTTCGCTCATCTTTGTACGAAAAATACCGCACAGTTAGATCATGTATTTTTTCAGAAAGAAAATCATTATAGCGGGAATCGTCGCGTCTTTTCTTACGGGAGCGCTCGGTATCGCCGCATTTCAGAAAAGCGAAGCAGTCCGCGCGTGGGCGCGCCCGTGGATTGCGGACAATATCATCACGATTCAAAACATCCGTAAGTTGTCGGATATCGTTTTTTTGCCGCAGATTATATTGAGCGAAGACCGTCTTCCGCATTTTGAACTGAAGCTCTTGGGGCGAGATTTGGAAAAACTGACGAGCGCGCTCCCGCGGGGCGATTACACTGATATTGAGGCGGCGGGGCTCGTCTTTAACGCGCTAGAAGGGGACGCGAAGAAGCGCGTGAACGCGAAACTTGTCTACGAAGGGCGCGAGTATGATGTCCGCGTGGGATATCGTGGTACGACTTACGACCACTGGTACTATCCAAAGAAATCGTGGCACATAACATTTAAGAATGAATCACCGCTCGGATTTTCCGAGATGGATTTCATAATCCCGCGCGACCGCGACTACCTGGGCGAAGAATTAAATCACTTCCGTTCGCGGAAGCTCGGCCTCTTCGTGCCGAAAAGCGAGTTTGCGACTCTTTCTATAAACGGCGGCGGAAGAATGGTCTATTGGCTTGTGGAAGATTGGAGTGCAGCGATGCCCGCGGCGCACGGAAAAACAGGATGCCTTTTCGGCGCAAACTTTCTTATTGAAGACGCGCGCAAAGCGCCGTTCAGCCGGCTTGACGCATGGGAAGAAAACACTACCTGTGGCGAGGAAGGGATGCGAAAGCTTGCCTCGCTCTTGGCGCTTCTCACGCTTCCCAAAGAACAATTCCCCGCCGCCGCGGAGCGGCTTCTTGATGTAGAGAAAGTGCTTCGCTGGGAAGCCGCGGCGCGGCTTGCCGGCTCGGGTCATGCGTACGGCTATAATATGCGCGTCTTTTGGGACGCGACAACGCGGAAATTTGAATTTATCCCTTGGGACTTCGGTCTTGAAGCGCTTCAAAGCGCCTCTATTGATTCCTATTACAACGACTTCGTGACGCGCCTTTTTGAGCATGAAAAATATGTGGCACGGCGGAACGCGATTCTTGCTGAGTATGTGAGTGCGTCCGAAAATCTTGCGGAGGACATTGCTTACTACGACGACCTCACGCGAAAAACCGAATCCGCGTTTTACAAGGACCGCCTTAAGACCGCGAGCATCCTCGCCGTACAAGATGAAATCGCAAAAGGGCGGGACGCGCTCGTGGGGAATGTGGAAAAGATAAAGTTTGCGCTCAACATCGCGAGCAATACGGAGGGAAGTATAGCCGCAAGCGCTATGCCACTTGTCGCGCGGTTTGAAAACGAAAATGTGCTTGCCGTGCCGTATGAAAAAATAGAGGAGGTGTGGGACTATCTCAAGAACGATTATGGAAGTGGAGACGGCGCTTATGCGACACGGGTAGAGACGGAAGAGTTTTCGGATGTCTATTTTGATACGCCGTCGCTTGTGATGCTTGGGAAAAACGCGGGGATTCGTTTCCGCACTCGTTCCAGAGATGACAAAGACCCTCTGGTGCAGATAAAAGCAAGCGGCGTGGGGGACGACGCGCTCTCGCGCGG
>CAYORD010000097.1:0-2831 GCA_964406265.1 uncultured Candidatus Saccharibacteria bacterium
CCTGCCGATTAACAGCGTCACCCACATGCACATACATTTCATTATTAAAAAGCAATTTTTGCCAGGTAAATGACGCAAAGATGTCATCATGGCGTCCAGCAAACGGCCAGACAAAACCAAGCGTAAAAATCTTCGGGGTTAAAAGCGTATTTTGAGTATTATACGAACACCATATATTCTTTAAACAATAATTCCTTCTGCGTAGTTTCTGTAGCGGCATAGACAGAGGATAAACCAGCCGCGTTATAGCATCTATATCAGGGTCGCCAAGCGATACTCCCTGGAAAAGTCCTATTTTCTGTGGCGCGATTTTTTTTGTCGTTCTCTGTATTTTTGTTGCACGCTGATGGCGAAATGCGAACGGAAACCCACGCGGATAGAACTCTATGGGCGCGTCGGTATATGAAAGGTAATTATGCCAGACGGGACCTTTTTGTTTTTTTACTGCAACAACCTCTTGCACAGCCGGACGCGAAATAACGCGAAACCAGTCATTGAAATACTCCTTGTTGGGGATGTTGTCGTCATCAATAGTGAGTATGTAATCGGGCTTTAATTCCATCGCCCGAAGCAACGCAAAAATCCGCCGTTGCGGCTTCTTCCATCCGACAACTTCACTTGACTTATATTTTGATTGGTCTTTGTCGGTTAGGTATTCAACCGGACATTGAAATTTTTTTGTGTTAAATGACTTTGCCCCCTTGTCTCCCGCCACCACAAAAACCACTTCGTCAAAAGGACTCTTTTTTGCAAGAGTATCAAACGGGATGTACCCCTTTTCTCCCTGTATTGTGGTAGAAATGATTGTTAAACGCATAAATAGTTCTATAGTATCGCCTCTATGGAATCAAGAATGTATTGCGAACGGGCGCGCACGGTGTGACCCTGCGCTACATCCTTCTGCCATACAGCGGTGATTTTTTCTCGCTCTACGTCGTTCTGAAGATACCATCGTATCTTATCTATCAACTCACTTCCCTTAATAAGGTGGTACTTACCGTCATCGCGCAATTCCGTATCATACAATACTGCATTCTCGCCATTTTTGAGCGCGGGGCCGGTCGTTTCTATATACGGCTTCGGGGCAACCAAAAGAGCGCCGGGGGCAAGTCCCGTCTCGGCATGACGCACCGTATCCCATGAAATACCGGATGGCGAGAGGATTATTTTGCTCCGCGCAAAACTGTTGCAATATTCTCGTGCTGTCATAAATACTTTTTGCGAGCCGGGTAACTCTATGCGGGCATCCGGAAAGTGAACACTGAAAAGCTCCGCAGTCTCAAGACGGTCCCCCTGGCATTCGGGACGAGGCCTTCCGCTAAAAAAGACCGATTGGTCTTTTGAAAGCGGATCAAAAGTATATGACGAGGGACGCACACACACAGGGGCAAGCGGGCGCACCGTTTTACTTGCATATCCGAGCGGCAACTCTTTTTTGAAGAAGATATCAAAATCTTTTCCGGATTCGCGACCGCCAAAAAGAGCGTGACGAATGTCGTCGCCCCGCATGCCATAGAGCTGGGGATAATCCTGGTAATCAAGCAGTGCGACTGGCACTCCATACTTTCGCGCGCACGCGGCCGCCATCTTGCCGCGAACTCCCGAACGCGTGGAAATGAGAACAGCGTCAACTTTTTTCACGACAGAAGGAAGATCCTTCCGGCGCACAAAAAAAGTCGGGCGCGGATTTCCTATTGTTGAAAGATACGGGCAATCTTCGGGCGCTTCTTTCCATAACACATTGGGGCGATACAGCCCGAACACAAATGAGTTTTCTCTCCCGAGAATCGCGGGGATGTCTCCGTAAAACTGCGTTTCTCCATCATAGAGCACCGGGCGCGTAAAAACTCTTGATTTTATCTTCTCCACAATCCTCTCCAAAAATGGCGCATACAAAAGTTCATCCTCATAGCGGACAACGCGCCCCGATGGGACCATGAGGATTCTCTGTATAGATTTCATGAATATCTTTTACTGCACATTACCTCTTGTATTTTACTCTTGTACTGTTCAAGCGCTTCGTGTGCATTTCCTACCCGCTCGGCAAAATCTTTGTAATTGTAATAATCCTTATGCGAAATCATATTTCTGATTTTTGCTAACATTGTCGCTTTCGTCGCCGTCGTATGAGAAACAGAATATTTCCCTTCTGGGTCAAATGTTTTTGAGAAATCATTACCTCGCCCATCCATGTTGAGTTGCAAAAACGGAGTACCGCATGTTGCCGCAGTAAGAGTGCCGTGCAGACGATAAGAAAAAACAAATTTCGCATTCTTGTAAAAAGGCAGGAGATTGTCAGGATTGTATTCCACTAAAAAATTAACGGGGTGTCTCTTGGATACACCGCTCAATGCTTCCACCCGATACACTTCCGAATATTCCTGAAAAACAATGAGGTGTTTTGCGTGCAAAACATTCTCCAGTTCTTTAATAAATTCCATATCAATCTGCAAATGTTCTGGAATTTTATCACCACGAAAAGAGATGGTGAAGTAGTCGGAATTCTTCCATTCAATATCTTTTCCGACATAATACATCACGGGACACCCTGTCATATACGCGGGAAGCCCTTGCAACTGCATATCACGATATGTTGGCTCATCTCGAGCTCCTGCGGCGATAATCTGATGCCGAAATCCTGAAATCTGCTCTAAAAAATTTTTCTTACGCTCTGGGTCTTTGTAATATTTCGTCCCACTTCCGCAAAAAACTACCGGGGTTCCTTTCGCGCAAATACTCTCTGATTCAAAGACGGCAAGTGTATCGGACGCCCATGATGGAGCACCCCCTATGACAATAAGGTCCGGTTTTCCAAAAAGCTCAAGATTTTC
>CAYORD010000098.1:0-2773 GCA_964406265.1 uncultured Candidatus Saccharibacteria bacterium
CGCGCTTTTCCGTCTCCGGCGTTTTGGCGATAGCGCGCCGCGCGTATCCTGATTCCACGACCGCGCGAAGCGCATCATCTGGCGCGACGCCGCCCGTATTAATCACGGGGAATACCCAAGAACCAAGTTTCAACTCCACATTGCACCGCTCCGCGACGCGAGCGGTTTCCGCGAGCGCGTCTTGAAACGGCGCGAAGCGCCGCGCCGCTTCCTCCGCCGACACAAACGAATAATCCTGATTTCCTTCCGTTTCGCGCTCGCGCGGGTCGCCGCCGGCAGACACAAGAAGCATCGTATCGCGCGCCGGCTTGTCGTCCGGCTCAAGGTAAAACACCGGCTCAACGGCAACAAGAGGAATCGCGAACGCAGACGATAATTTTTTGATTTCAGGAAGAATCTGCGCCGCATCCGTTGTTGTTTTTTCGCTCCCCACGCCAAGCCGTAAATGTTCTTTTCCAAAAATACTGATGAGTTTCTCCAAAAATGTTTTTGTGCGCGCGTCATCTTTCATACGGAGCGCCTGCGCAAGCTCGGATGCGCCGAAAGGGATAATCGCAATTAGCCCGTCTTTGTATTTTTCCAACACCTCAAAGTCCACGCGCGGTTTGTAGTAAAATCCTTCCAAGTGCGCGGCGGTGGAAAGTTTAATGAGATTTTTGTAACCGCGTTCGTTTTCGGCGAGAAGAATCAAACGCGTCCGCCGGTTGTCTACACCGCCGACCTTGTCGTGCCGGCTCCGAGCGGCGAGATAGCAATCAATCCCCAAAATCGGCTTAATTCCTTCTTTTTTACATTCTTTATAAAAATCAATCGCGCCGTATAGGTTTCCGTTATCAGTGAGCGCAAGCGCGCTCATTCCTTCCTTTTTTGCTTTCACCACCAAATCCGGAATTTTCGGAAGCGCAGAGAGAAGGGAATAGTGAGAGTGAGCGTTGAGATGTATAAAAGGGGAGGACATACTAGTAGTATATCCTAAGTTATCCACCACGCGCAGCAAAACTTGACTGTTCAATACCCCCTATGTTATACTCTTTTGCAGACAATCTGCTTAAATAGGCAGTGGTCTTTGAGTTAAAAACCTTACAAAGAAAGAGAGGTTGGTATGGCAAACTGGAAAGACCCTGACCTGGACAACGGCAGGGGAGCGCCGACCCATTCCGGGTTCGGCTTAATCTGCAAAGTGGACGAAAACGGACTTGTATCCCTTTTGTGTATGGATTCGCTTGAAACGGATCCGAGCACCAAACAGGAGAAAAACAAGCTCCAACTTCCCGGCGGTACGGGTATTGCAGGGGAGACACCACTTACAACGACCACACGGGAGACGAGTGCGGAGGTGACCGCCGACCAACAAGCGCTTCCGTTACGGCGCACGGCGCTCATCCACAAAGTCATTAAACCGGGAGATGCAAACAAAGGCGGAGGCATCCACACCCAGTATTTCTTTTTGCTGGAGTTGGAAAGCCCTGTTAGTTATCGCACCGTCCAAAAAACGGAAACAGACGGGACGCTCTTGTTACCTCCGCGATTTATGGACATCAGCGAGTTTATGGATAGCCGTCTCGCCAAGAAGACCCACAAGGAGGCGGCGGCAAACTTGCTCCACCACCTTGCGGAAACGCATCATCAAGCGGCCCAGATTCGCGGGTCGTATGGAGAGGTGTTAGAAAATTGCCAGAAAATACGGTTTTTCTAAGCCGTAAAAAATACGGCGCACGGCGCGCAAACACATGGATTGCGCGCTTTTTTGTTTTTTGCTATACTTCACCTTGTCATATTTAAATATTTAAACATTCTTTTATGGTAGTCCGAATGCGTTCAACCAAAGGCCACCGCGACCATCGGCGCGCGCACCACAAATTATCGGCGCTCGCGCTTTCGCCGTGTCCCGAATGTAAAGCGCCGACCCCGCCGCACACCGCATGCGCGAATTGCGGGAAGTATAGAGGACGCATTATCATGCAAAACACAGAGACACAAAACACAAACAAAGCACAAAAACACAAAACATAAATGTTTGTGCTTTATGTTCTGAAGAGTTTGTGTTTTTTACATTTTTATGGCAAACAGGCACCTTGGCAGGTCAATAGCGCTTCAATCACTTTTTGAGTGGGATTTCCGCACGCTTCCCGACAAAGCGCTTGCGGATATTGAAGCGCGAAACACTGACGAGTTTGCGCCGGGGATAGAAGACAACTCATTTGTGCACAACCTCGTCGGCGGTGTCATAAAAAAACGCAAAGAAATTGATAAAATCATAAGCAAAGCGGCGCCCGAATGGCCGCTTGAACGCATCTCGTGCTTGGACCGCAATGTACTTCGCCTCGGGCTGTACGAACTCTTGTTTTCCGACCGCACCGAAGTACCGGCAAAAGTCGCAATTAACGAAGCGATAGAACTCGCGAAAACCTACGGCGGCGACGCAAGCGGCAGATTTGTAAACGGCGTGCTCGGCTCCGTATACCGCGAGCTCGGCGAGCCCGGCAAAAATGAAGCGCCGAAAAAACGCGCGCGACCCGCGGAAGTTCCGTACGAAAAGATGCTCATACAGAAACTTGGCGGGGCAGTGGTGTACGCGAGAGATGGCGCCGATACTTATGTGGCGCTCGTGCACGATATTTTCGGCCACTGGACTTTGTCAAAAGGGAAAATAGGCGACACGCCCGAGATCTCGGGCGAGAGCGTTGAGGCGGGGACTATCCGCGAAATCAAAGAAGAGCTCGGGCTGGATATTGTTATTAAAGAAAACATTGGTTACAACGAATACATCGCC
>CAYORD010000099.1:0-2758 GCA_964406265.1 uncultured Candidatus Saccharibacteria bacterium
GTACATATATTTAACAAACGAACTATGAGCGCAAAAACAACCATTTCAATCTCCGAAGCGCGCCGTCGGATTTTTGATATTGCCGAGGAGGTGCAGAAGCCGAATAAGTATTATACTTTTACCGAAAACGGCAAGCCGAAAGCCGTGCTTATGTCGGCTGATGAGTTTGATTCTCTTATGGAGGATTTTGAGATATTAAATAGTCCGGAAACCTTGGCAAATATAAAGAAAGCAGAGGAAGAATACAAAAGGGGCGAATACATCACATGGGATGCAATGAAGAAAGAACTAGCAGAAAGCCGAAAGACAATGGCGGTTGCCGATAAAACAAAAAAGAAATATTCCGTAAAGCGCAAGAAATAAGTAATGAAATATATGACAGAAAAGTATTTTGTTTATGTCTCCACGCACATACGCAAGTCACTTCTGAAGATTCCTTCTCCGTGGATAGAAAGAATAGAAAAAGCGATAGACGCGTTGGAATTGAACCCGTATTTGGGAGAAAAGATGAATGGAGATATGAGCCATTCGCGGAAAATAAAGGTGTGGCCTTATAGAATAATTTACAAAATAGAAAAGAAAGAAAAAGCAATTAAAATCACCGAAGTCGGTCACCGCGGCGGTATGCCGTATAAGTAATGTATGACAGAAAACATTAAACAACTAACCGAGCAAGATATTCGCACAAAGTATATTACTCCTGCGATTACACGGGCTGGCTGGTTGAGCAATCAAATCAGCGAGAACAAAAATTTTACAATGGGCAGGATTATTGTTCGCGGAAAAATGGTCGCTCGCGGCAAGACAAAACAGCCAGATTATGTTCTTTATTACAAACCGCATTTTCCTATCGCAATCGTTGAAGCAAAAGATGCCAATTATTCGCTTGATAATGGACTTCCACAAGCGATTGGCTATGGAGAAATGCTTGATGCACCTTTTATCTACAGCTCAAACGGAACCGGATTTATTGAGCATGACCGCACGAAAGCTACAGGTGTTATAGAAAAGGAATTATCAATGGACGCGTTTCCCAGTCCAGAGGAATTGTATGTGCGGTATAAAGAGTGGAAAGGCATCAAAGAATCTCAAGAAGTTGCATTGTCGCAGGAATATTACGAAGACACGAACGGAAAAATCCCGCGCTACTTTCAAGAAATTGCGGTGAACCGCGCAACCGAAGCTATTACAAAAGGAAAGAATCGTGTTCTTCTTGTAATGGCAACCGGCACTGGTAAGACCTATACCGCATTTCAAATCGCATGGCGGCTATGGAAGGTGGGTGTAAAAAAGCGTATCCTTTTTTTGGTTGACCGAAACATTCTTGCAGACCAAGCCCGTATGAACGACTTCGCGCCATTCGGCGATAAAATGACCAAAATCGTAAAGCGCAACACCGACAAAGCGTACGAAGTATACCTCGCGCTCTATCAAGCAGTTTCCGGAAATGAAGAAGAACGAAATATCTACAAGCAATTCTCGCGAGATTTTTTTGACCTCATTATTGTTGATGAATGTCATCGCGGAAGCGCCGCGGCAAACTCCGCGTGGCGCGACATTCTTGAGTATTATTCAAGCGCCACGCAGATTGGGCTTACCGCAACGCCGAAAGAAACAAAAGATATTTCCAATATTGAATACTTCGGCGACCCCGTCTATACCTATTCATTAAAGCAGGGTATTGAAGACGGCTTTCTCGCTCCATACAAAGTGGTGCGCGTTACGCTGGACAAGGACTTGGAATGGCGGCCAGAGGCAGGCACGACAGATATAGAAGGCGAAGAAGTGCCGGACAAAATCTACAATGTGAAGGACTACGACCGTACGATTATCTTGGAAAAGCGCACGGATGTTGTCGCTAAAAAACTCACGGAATTCCTAAAAGCCACAGACAGATTTGATAAGACCATAATCTTTTGCGCGAACATCAATCATGCCGAACGAATGACTCGCGCGCTGATTAACGAAAATGCCGACCTCGTGCA
This sequence comes from uncultured Candidatus Saccharibacteria bacterium, assembly GCA_964406265.1. Lineage (GTDB taxonomy): Bacteria > Patescibacteriota > Minisyncoccia > Phycocordibacterales > UBA10002 > UBA10002. The sequence goes on from CAYORD010000099.1 coordinate 1,986, forward strand.
CGAAAACAGCAAATATATTGTCCGCATTACCGGCGACAACGATGAGGGGAAAAAAGAGCTTGATAACTTCATCAATCCTGAAGCGCGGTATCCGGTTATTGCGGTTACTTCTAAACTTATGACGACCGGCGTTGATGCTCAGACCTGCAAAGTGATTGTGCTTGACCAAGTTATCAACTCTATAAGCGAGTTCAAGCAGATTATCGGGCGAGGCACACGCGTCAATGCCGACTTCAACAAATTTTATTTTACCATTATTGATTTCAGGAATGTTACCGAGCTTTTTGCAGACCCGGATTTTGACGGGGACCCCGTGCAAATCTATGAGCCAAAAAGCGGAGAAAGCATAGCCCCGCCGGAAAAGCCGCCAACGCAAACAACCGACACAGGGGAACATCAGAAAGAAAAAGAAGAAACCGTTATCTACGACCCCGCGCCAACCGGCGAGGGTGTCGTGCGAGAAAAGCAGAAAGTGTACCGCGTGCGTGATGTGGAAGTGAAAATTATCAATGAGCGCGTGCAGTATTACGACGAAGGCGGAAAGTTGGTATCTGAATCGCTCAAGGACTACACTAAAAAGTCGTTGCTCAAAGAGTTTGCTCCGCTTACTGATTTTCTTACCGCGTGGAACGCGACAGAGCGCAAAGAAGCGATTATAGAAGAACTTAAAGAGCGCGGTATTTTTCTTGAAGAACTAAAACGCGAAGTCGGCAAAGACCTAGACGAGTTTGACCTTATCGCGCATATCGCTTATGGCAAGCCGCCGCTCTCTC
>CAYORD010000100.1:0-2754 GCA_964406265.1 uncultured Candidatus Saccharibacteria bacterium
CCATTATGGAAGCGAAGCTCGTGTATATAAAGCCCGCGCTGTTTCAGCAGGCGGAAGGGTTCCGCTCGGTTGCGCCCACTGCCTCGGACGAACTTTTAGTGCACAGCAAGCTTAATTCCGGCCCGCTCTCTTCCATATTTCCGTTCACTTCGTTTGACCTCACCTCCGACAAAGGAATCCTCTACGGCGTGAACCGCCACAATTCTTCGCTCGTTTTGTTTGACCGCTTTTCCTTGGAAAACTATAACTCGGTCGTGTTCGCAAAATCGGGCGCGGGAAAATCTTATATGATGAAGCTGGAAATCCTTCGTACGCTGATGTTTGACACCGAGGTCATCGTGATTGACCCGGAGAAAGAGTACAACTTCCTCGCGGAATCGGTCGGCGGAAAATTCTTTTCCATTTCACTTACCTCTGAACATCACATAAACCCTTTTGACCTGCCTCTGCCGCGCGAAGACGAGTCGCCGGCGGATATTTTGCGCTCGCATATCATCTCGCTTGTGGGGCTTTTCCGAATAATGCTCGGGGGCCTCACGCCGGAAGAAGACGCGCTCGTTGACCGCGTCATTACTGAGACCTATGCGCTGAAAGATATCACACCGGATTCCGATTTTGGAAAAACTGAGCCGCCGCTTCTCTCTGATTTTGAAACAGTGCTGGCGGGAATGAAAGGGGCGGAGAGTGTCCGGACGCGGCTCACCAAATACACCAAAGGGACTTGGGCAAACTTCATCAACCGTCCGTCCAATGTATCTATTGAAGGCAACCTCGTTGTATTCTCTCTGCGGGATATGGAAGATGAACTTAAATCGGTCGCCACCTACATCGTGACCCACCATATATGGAACGCCGTACGCCGCAACCTAAAGCGCCGCCTTTTGGTCGTTGATGAAGCGTGGTGGATGATGCGTAGCGAAGACACAGCATCTTTTCTTTTGTCGGTTGCAAAGCGCGGGCGTAAATATTTCTTGGGCGTTGCGACGATTACGCAAGATGTGGACGACTTTTTGAGCTCGCCCTATGGATTGCCGATTGTTACGAACTCCTCTATTCAAATGCTTTTGAAGCAATCGCCTGCGGTGATAGACCGCATACAAAAAGTGTTCAACCTAACCGACGAGGAAAAATACCTTTTGCTTGAGTCGGATGTTGGAGAGGGGCTTTTCTTCGTGGGCCTAAAACATGTCGCCATCAAAATCGTCGCTTCCTACACCGAAGACCAAATTATTACTTCCGACCCGTCGCAACTGCTCGCTATTAAACGCGCAAAGGAAGAACTTAAAACGAGTCAGTAGAAAGATAGTTAGTAGTTAGTAGAAAAACATGGAGGAAGAAAAAAAAGAAAATGCTGTACAAAATAGAATTGACCCGACCACCGGTGGGATTATGATTGCCGTGGCGCTCCTGTTTGACGCAATGAACGCAGGTATCAATCTTATCCCGCTTTTAGGACAAGTGCTTTCTGTGCTCATATCGCTTGTCGCGTACCTTACATTCGGTTTTTGGTTTCTGAAGTTGGGAGTCGGGTTCGTCAATCCAAAGCGCGCCGCTTCATTTTTCGGTTCCGCTCTTATTGAGGCGATTCCCTTGCTTAATATACTGCCGGGAATTACCGTTGGGGTCGCGCTCACCATCCTTGTGGTACAATTAGAGGACAAAACCGGCATAAAAATGCCGACAAAAGCATGAAGAAAATAATATTCTTTACATTACTGCTTGCAACGCCAGCGTTTGCAGAACTGCCTCCTTCTCCTGATGCGATGGTGATACAACTTTCGCCGGAAAAGCCGGCGCCGAATACGCAAGTGCAGGCGACGCTTTCAATCGTGAGCGGGGGGAATACATCAAATACGGAAATACAGTGGCTCGTGAATGATGTGTCGGTCCGCAAAGGCAGGGGGGAAACTTCTGTATCGTTTCGCACTGGAAAATTGGGCACCGCGACAAAACTGACGGTGAAATTATCGGAGGGCGGGGAGAGTGTGGAAAAAACAATTACTCTTTTACCTGCGTCAGTGCTCTTAGTCGTTGAATCAGAGGGCACAGTCCCGCCGTTTTACCGCGGAAAAGCGCTCTTCACCTTTCACGGCGCAACGCGCATTGCGGCAATTCCTTTTTTTGCAAACGCAAATGGAGCGCGGGTCAATCCAAAAACTCTTTCTTATAAATGGAAAATCTCTGACCATGTGCCCGAGGGTACATCAGGGGTTGGGCGAGATACCTTTAATTTTTACGCAAAAGTTCCGTTCCGCCCGACGGAAATAACGGTTGAAGTTGAGTCGCCTGATGGGAGCGCGGTCGCCGAGGGGCGCATTACCGCCGAAGCGCTTGCGCCGCAAGTGGTGCTGTATGAAGACAATCCGCTGTATGGAACACTCTGGAACAAAGCGCTCGCGAGCGCTCTCGTGCTTAAAGCGCCCGAAATCCGCGTGGTCGCACAGCCGTTCTTTTTTAACAAAAGTGACGCTGGACTTTTACAATACAACTGGACGCTCAATAGCCAAAAAGTCGGCTTGCCGTCGGAAAATAGCGTGGTGTTCCGAAAAGAAAACGCAGAAGGGAGCGCGGGAGTTCGAGTGGAAGTAACAAACCCGAAAGCGATGTTTCAGTTTGGGGATGCGAAAACCACCGTCAATTTTTAATTATATATATGAGTACTGGATATATAAAAATCCCACCCTTTTATTCCCTCCCTTTAATAAAGGGAGGGCTAGGGAGGGATTTCTTGGTAAGCATTACTATAGCAACTTT
>CAYORD010000101.1:0-2699 GCA_964406265.1 uncultured Candidatus Saccharibacteria bacterium
TGCGGAACTCGTCGCCCTGCGCAAGCACGCCGTCCAGCACTTTGCCGCCGACCACCTGCGTACTCTTTTCCTCCGAAAAGATTTTCACGATGCGCGCTTGCCCCGCCACCTCTTCGCGTTTTTCTTTCTGTGTGCGCGTTTTCGCGATATCCGCCAAAAATTCAGAAAGGCGGTAGATAATGTCAAACAAATGAATCTCTATTCCGATTGCTTTTGCATGCCGCTCCGCCGCCGCATCCGCACTAACATTGAAGCCGACGAGCACCGCGCTTCGCGCGCTTCCTGCGAGCCGCAGGTCGCTTTCCCCAACACCACCCAACCCGCTGCCGATAATTTTCATCTCAATTTTTTCGCTCTGAAGTTTGCCGAGTTCGTGTTTGATCGCTTCTATGCTTCCCGCCGTATCGGCTTTAATGACGAGCGGAACGACGATGCGCGCCGCGTCCACGACCGGCTTTTCTTGTTTCTTCGCGATGCGCGTTTTTTCCTCTTTTCATTGCTCCAATGCTTTCTCCGCTTCTTTTTTGTTTTCATAAGCGCGGAATGCGTCGCCTGTTTTCGGCATCTCGCTCCAGCCGCCGACACGCGCGATGCGCCCGCACCCCACTTCTGCAAGCCCCTTTCCAGCGAAGTCCTCAAGTGTGCGGACTACCGAGAGCGCTTCACCCGCAAGGAGCGCCTGCCCTTTTCGCACGGCGCCATTTTTCACGACGAGCGTTGCCGAAATGCCCGTGGTACTTCCGCGCTCAGCTTCAATCACGACGCCCTCGCCGAGGCGCGCTTCATCGCAGGGTGCTTCGTGCATATCGGCAAGAAGGAGCACGAGGTCAAGAAGCTCCCCGATGCCCGCGCCGCTTTTTGCTGAAACGCCCGCAAACGGCACGCTCCCGCCATACCCTTCAACAAAAATCTCTTTTTCCGCGAGCGACTGCTTCGCGCGTTCAAGGTCGGCATTTTGCTTGTCGGTTTTCGTGAAGGCAACGACGAACGGCGTTTTGCTCGCGGTCAGTTGTTTGAACGCTTCCACCGTCTGCGGTTTCGCGCCTTCGTCCGCCGCTACGACGAGAATGCCGACATCGGCGGCGCAGAGCGAGTTCTCGCGGCACGCGCCAAACGCTTCGTGCCCGGGCGTATCTATAAACGAAAGCCGCCGCTCTTTACCCTCTGCGGTTGTATGCAGTACCTCGTACGCGCCGATGCGCTGGGTGATTCCGCCCGCTTCCTTTTCCGCGACATTCGTTTTGCGGATGTAGTCCAAAAGCGTTGACTTGCCGTGGTCAACATGCCCCACCACCGCCACCACCGGCTGGCGCCCCCCTGTTTGTTTTTTGGTTGACATATATTTTGACACCCGATGTTGATGGGCTTCAAACATCGGGTGTCTCAGACGGGCTTACAGTATCACATTTTTCCCGCGATTGCGAGTTTGCATTTTGCGTGGTTGTATAGTGCTTATGAAAAGAGTGTATTTGGATTACGCCGCCACGACCCCGCTTGATAAGCGAGTACGTCGCGCGATGGAGCCGTATTTTGCAAAGGAATTCGGAAACCCGAGCTCTATTCACGCAGAAGGGGTTGCGGCAAAAAAAGCGATTGACAACGCGCGCACAAAAGCAGCGCGCGCGCTAGAAGCGCGCGCGGAAGAAATTATTTTCACGAGTGGCGGCACCGAATCAAACAACTTGGCAATATTTGGGGTGGTAAGTCATGCGAACGGAGGCAAGGCATTTTGCAAAACTGGGGTGGGGGCGCGGCCATTTCATTCTGATGAAATGGGGGGGAAAGTTTTGCAAAACGCTCTTGCCGAAGTTCGCACCATTCCCCACATCGTCACCACAAACATTGAGCACTCTTCTGTTTTAGAACCACTCAAAGAACTTGAACGGCAGGGGAGAGCGGAAGTTTCGTATGTGCCGCCGGAGCCGGACGGAATCGTCCGCGCGGAGAAAATTATTTCAGCCATTCGCTCGAGCACCGTTCTGGTCTCGGTGCAGTATGCGAACAACGAAATCGGAACGATTCAGCCGATTGCGAAAATAGGCAAACTCTTACGCGAAACGAACCAGCACCCACTCTTTCATATGGACGCCTGTCAGGCGCCGCTGTATCTTAATTGTTTGGTAAACGCGCTCGGCGTGGATTTATTGACGCTTGATGGGCACAAAATGTACGGGCCGAAAGGCATCGGGTGTTTGTATGTGCGTCGCGGCACGCCACTCGCCCCGATTATGTTTGGAGGTGGGCAAGAAAAATGTCTGCGCGCGACAACCGAAAATGTGCCCGCAATCGTCGGTTTTGCCGAGGCGCTTCGCCTCGCGACCGCAGAACGCGAAAAAGAGTCCGCCCGCCTTCTTAAACTTCGCAACAAATTACATTCTGACATTCTTAAGAATGTCAGAATGTCTAAGGTTGTTGTTAACGGCGATATGGAAGAGCGGCTGCCGAATAATTTAAATATCTCGCTTCCCGGCGTGGATACCGAAATGCTGACGCTCCAACTTGACGCGCAAGGCATCGCATGTTCCACCAAAAGCTCATGCCTCAAAGACGAAAAGATTTCGTATGTGGTCGCGGCGCTCGGCTGGGGTACCTCTCGCGCCGCCTCCACGCTCCGCTTCACCCTCGGTCGCGCCACAACAAAAAAAGATATTGAATACACTGGAAAAACTCTCATTAAATTGTTAGCACGGAGAAAGTAG
>CAYORD010000102.1:0-2677 GCA_964406265.1 uncultured Candidatus Saccharibacteria bacterium
CCGTTCCACCTCGCCCAACGCGCGGTGCAAGGCTTCTTGCGCTTTTTGGCGCTCTTCTTTCTTCTTCCGAAGAAACACGAGCACATCTTCGTAGTTGTTTGTTCTTACCCTCTGTCCATTAGGACCAGGAACCATCCAACTTTCTGCTGACATAAGTTTTTTAAACGCTGTATTAAACCACCATTTTGAGGAACGTATTGAAAGCATTGCCATGTGCCTTCATCCTCTGGCGAGAAAGTGTACTCCTATCATTTATTCTGTCAACAGTGCGTCCTGTGTATATCGGTTTGACGGATCCCACAACATCCACGAAGTGAAGCCGGCATCATAGACCGCTTGCATTTCTGCGCGCACCATTTCTGCCGTATAATCGGCACCTAAATCAAAGTCCTGAAGCCACGGGCGAATCTTTTCTGGAGTCGTTGACGCGCGGTCCCACGCGCGGTCGAGCGAATACTTGATAACGCGATACGGCTCCGCCGCGGGGTTTGCAATGCCGATAAAATTTGCGGGGTAATGCGAGGGGTACACCATCGGGGCAACGAAATCAAAATGCCGGAGCGCCACTTCAAGCACTTGCCCGATATTCAAATCATCTTTATTGGTTGTGGTCATACCGAATAAGTCCGCGGAAATGGTTGCGCCAAGCGGTTTCAATTCCGACGCGAGGTATGCGAAAAATTCTCCGAGTACTTCGCTTTTCACGCGCTCACCGCTCCACGGGTACGCGATGTCATTCATATCGCCGTCGGATGGAAAACGGACATAATCAAAATTGAGTTCGTCAAAGCCGAGCGCGTATGATTCCTTTGCAAGCGCGACCGTGTAGTTCCACGCCTCGCGCGCGCCTGCATCAATCCACGCGAGGCCTTTGCGGTCGCGCCATATACCAGAGTCGGAAGCCCGCGTCACGGCAAAGTCGGGGCGGTACGCAACGAGCTTGGGGTCTTGAAACACGGAAATCCGACCAATGACATACACGCCTTTCCCGTGCAATGTCTCAATAAAATCACGGATATCGGGAATGCGATTCTCCGCCGCCTCTTCGGCAACGAGGAGAGGAGCAGTAACCGGAAATGAAATGCTTCCGCTGTAGTCCTTTATATCTATGACAACGGCATTGAGCTCTGTCTTTTCTACGAGCGACAAGAGCGCCTCGCGCCGTGTTTTATTACCCGCAACAAAACTCGTCATGTACAGCGCTTTAAGCGGTTGCGGAGCCGTAAGATGAGTCGCGCGCCATGGTGCCGGAAGCGGCGTGGGGAGCTCCGCGGCCCCTGCCGCGGCGGCGTCGTACACGATGCCGCCGCGTGTAGAAAAAAATACGCCGACTCCAAATGCAGAAGCGGCGGCGCACAGCGCCGCCGCGCCGAGAAACCACTTTCGCATTCTTCGTGTTCGCGCCATAGATAGTTGGCGCATTGTATCACGCCGCGCATAAATCTGCTTTGTATGCTACACTTTACGCAGATTGTGAGAAAGGAAAACAAATGAAAAAAATTGAGACCCCTTTTACCCCATTGATTTCATACAAAGAGAAGGAGCGATTCGTTGCTGGACTTGGAGTGTTAGAGGCAAGTGGAGTTGAGGCTGGAGGAAGGATTGCTGAAATTACTGAGACGGCGGAAAAAGTGGCTGTCCAATTTTCTTATTACGCAACAAGAAATGAAGGCGGGCTAAGTTTACGAATGAATGAGAAACCTGAATTTGACAAGAAAACCATTCATCGCATACCTATTGAGTGTTTGGTCCTCGAAGAAAGTCCTGAATCATTCCTTGTCCTATTTCCCGACCCCAAAAAGATCGTGGACGAGTTGAAAAAGACGAAAATCTGATTTCGTAGCACAAACGCTCCCGCCAAAATCAGCGGGAGCTTTTTTCTACGATGACCACAAACTCTCCTCTTACCTTTTCCGGATTATTTTTAAAAAATTCCAAAAGCTCATCTGGCGTAGCGGAGACAACTTCTTCGTGGATTTTTGTGAGTTCTCGGCAAACAGTTATTTGTTTTTCCGGCGCGAATTTTTGGAGCGACTCCAATGTCTTCAAAATCCGATGCGGGGATTCGTAGAAAATCGTTGCGCGTTCGGACGCGGCAATCTCTTTAAACAGGGTTTCCCTCCCCTTCTTGTGCGGCAGGAATCCCAAAAAGACAAAATCATGCACCGGCACACCCGCGATTGAAAGCGCAGCGGTGAGCGCGGATGGCCCTGGCACGGATTCAATTTTAATTTCCGACAGTGCTTCACGAACTTTCTGCACCAACATTGAACCCGGGTCAGAAATCCCCGGCGTTCCCGCGTCCGAAACAAGCGCCACATTTTTTCCATCTTGCAACAGCGTACAGACATGCTCCGCGCTCACACCGCTTTTTTGTTCGTTGTACGCTAAGAGTTGTTTGTCTTTTATTTCGTATTTTTCAAGGAGCCGTTTCGTCACGCGCGTATCTTCGCACAAAATCACATCCGCCTCTTTCAAAACGCGCAATGCTCGGAGCGTTATATCTTCCAGGTTCCCGATGGGTGTACCTACAACATAAAGCGTTCCCATAAACTCCGAATATACCGCATTGCTGAACGCTTGACAAATCGTTATCTTCCTCTAGAATACCCATAGGAAAACAAACCTAAATTCCACCCTGAAGTAGGACACTCTCACTTTTAATACTCGTAATGAT
>CAYORD010000103.1:0-2577 GCA_964406265.1 uncultured Candidatus Saccharibacteria bacterium
TCTAGCGTTTGGAGAAGTCCGTATTACGGAGGTTATGTACGACCTTTCCGGCGCCGACGACGGACGAGAATGGGTTGAACTGTACAATAATGGTTCTGAACAGGTTGATCTCACAGGTTGGAAATTTTTTGATGGTTCAAATCATTTCTTAAACGCGCCGCCGAAAAATGGCGGCACTGGCACACTTATAGTACCAGCTTCTTCTTACGCGATATTGGCCGATGATGCTTCTGTTTTTACTACAGAACAGCATGTTGTGGTGTCGGTGATAGATACAACGATGAGTTTGGGTCAGCAGAAAGATAAAACTTATTCATTAAAACTACTTGATGCGAATGGTGCCACAACTCACGAGATGTCATATACAATCGTACTTGGTGCAAACGGCGATGGAAATTCCCTTCAGTTAATTTCTGGAATATGGAAACCAGCACCTCCGACGCCCGGTAATGCGAACGCAAACGAAACAAATACTCCGCCGCCCGCATCAAATCTAAACGAAAACTCGGCGACTTCTTCTGCGCCTGCCGCGTCTGCGCCGCCGTCGGCATATGCCGCTCCGAGCGAGCCCGTCCCATCGCTTTTGATAAAGATATCAGCGCCCGCGAGCGTAACCGTCGGCGCCGAGGCGACATTTTCCGCAACGGTTTTTGGCGTCAAGAAAGAGCCGATACCGAACGCGCGCGTGGTATGGAGTTTTGGAAACGGCGCCGTAAAAGAAGGTTTATCGGTGCGCCATGCATACAATATTCCGGGTTCGTATGCGGTTATGGTAGATGCCTCTTCCGGCGTGTTTGCGGGCAGTGCACGCCTTGCGGTTCACGCTCGCAAGCCCGATGTTCGCGTATCGGCAGTTCTATCCGGTGCGAACGGATTTGTGGAAATAGAAAATCGGAACAATGCGGAGTTGGATGTATCGGGTTGGGGGCTTGCGAGCGGGGGTGTGCTCTTCACCATTCCCGACCGCACTATTATTTTGCCGTTGGCAAAGGTTGCCTTTCCGGCAGAGGTTACAAAGTTGTCGGTATCTGAAAATGACGCGCGGTTGTTGTATCCGAACGGGACCGTTGCGGCGGGGTATGTGATACCTGTAACGCCTCCACCACTTAATAAAGGAGAAACAACACAAAAACCACCCCTCCGCCTCGCGGACTCGGCACCTCCCCTTAAAAAAGGGCAGGATGCAGAAAGTATTATTGCGACAGCCACCCCAGCCGCCATCTCTCTTTCTTTAGATAATCAAACCGAAAAAACGATATGGCCCTGGCTCCTCGGCGTTTCGGGCATATGCCTTGCAGGGGTGGGAACGCTTGCTGCTTTTCGTTTTAAGCCAATTCAGAAAGATGAAAGAAGCGATGCGACAATAATGGCAGACGAAATAAATATAATATGAAAAAAAGAATCTTGATTTTCTCGTATGCCTACGAGCCGCTCATTGGCGGCGCGGAGATTGCCGTGAGAGAACTGACGGAGCGGCTTGTTGGCAATTTCGTCTTCGATATGGTTACGCGTCGATTTTCGCGCTCACATTCCCACATAGAGAACATCGATGCAGTGTCCGTACATCGCATTAGTGGCGGAAAGATGTTCTTTTCTTTTTTCGCCGCGCTTAAAGGTTTATCACTCCATCGGAAAAACAAATACGATTGCGTATGGGCGATTATGGCGAACCGCGCCGGTTTTGCGACGCTCTTTTTTAAGTTGTTACACCCGCGCGTGCCGTTTGTACTGACGCTTCAAGAGGGCGACCCGATTCCAGATATTATGCAAAAAATTGGACTACTCTATCCGTTTTTCAGAATGATTTTTACGCGCGCGAATGTCATAACTGCAATTAGCACTTACCTCGCGGAATGGGCGCAAAAGGTGGGTGCAAAAAGTGTCGCGGTTGTTCCAAACGGAGTGGATGTAGAGAGATTCAAAAAAGAATTACCTTCGCAGGGCGAAGAGCAAAATACAAAAGTCAAAAGCGGAGAAAAGAAAATCATTACGGTTTCAAGGTTGGTGGAGAAAAACGGAATCGGAGATTTAATAGAAGCGATGAAGTATCTCCCTGCGCATTTTAAGCTTTTAATTATCGGTTCCGGACCTTTATTGAAAAACTACCAACTGCTAACTACCAACTATAAACTTGTTGACCGCGTGCAATTTGTAGGAGAAGTGTCGCATCACGAACTACCACCGTACTTGTGGGCGAGTGATATTTTTATTCGTCCGTCTCTTTCGGAAGGATTCGGGATTTCGTTTATTGAAGCAATGGCGGCAGGACTTCCCGTTATCGCAACGCAAGTTGGCGGAATTGTTGATTTTTTGAAAGATAAAGAAACAGGTCTATTCTGCAAAACAAATGATCCGAAAAGCATCGCCGATGCCGTTTTGCTTTTAGATGAACAACCCGCGCACCGCGAGGCAATTATCGCCGGCGCGCTCCGTATTGTAAAAGAAAAATACGATTGGAATACTATTGCCTCAAAAATGCGCGAAGTGTTTGCAAGTGTGTTACAATAGCAATTACCAAGTCCGCCTAAATTCCACCCTGAAGTAGGACACTCTCACTTTTAATACTCGTAATGATAC
>CAYORD010000104.1:0-2530 GCA_964406265.1 uncultured Candidatus Saccharibacteria bacterium
ATATGCGGACGCTATCTTAAACGGTAAGCGCAACCCAAGCATTAGACTTTAGGAGATTGGTCAAAAATTTTCCCGCCTCGGTTCAACATGAACGGGGCATTTTTTCCTGCATAAGAACGGCACGGAAATTGACTTTATTTCGCAATTATGTTATTCAAGAAATCAGAAGGTGCATAGTTTCTCCCCGAACTTTTTTAGGGAAGACGGCACATGAACGAGTTCGTTCCATTTGGGATAGCAGTTCTTGTTTTTCTCGTCATCAAGAGATTGTATCTCCGCGCTGTTTCCGCGGAAATCATCAGATATGCCGGCATTGATGATGTTGAAGTCACTTTGCACGGATTAAACCAGAAAGACATCATAGAAAAAGTTCGTGACAATCTGGTGGATAAGGATGATCTTTTGGTCTATCGCGGGAGTGTCCTTCTTCGGTGTTTTCGCGACGAAGGGTTGATTCAAGAAAGCGATTTCGTGAATTTTAGTGGATTGCTTGCGAAGCCGCTCCCTTCCAGGAGCGTACGCTATGGCCACACCAACACGGACGCGCTCATGGCACGGCGACTTCCGTGGCGCGATAGAAAGTGCCGGAAGCAGGCATCAGAAACTCTGCGTCTGAAATGCGAAGAGTTTCGCGCCGACCTGCGAACGCATCGCTGGGTTTTCAGGAAATTTTTTGATGCGTTCTTAATGCGCGATTAGCCCACCCCGACCTTCTCTGTGTCGGGGTATTTTTTTTTTTTTTTTACTCTCCGTTTTACCCGTGCTTTACTTTCTGTGCCTGACAACAGGCGCGTAGTTCTTTGACATCGGGAATAGTCCCATGCCAAAACCTCACTGCCTGCCAAGGCGCGAACGAGGAGAAGGAAGATGGACGAGAACACTGATTTTTCGGCACCTAACACACCATTTGTCGGCGCGCGCACTTTTGCGGCAATTACAGACGAAACCCCCCGATTCGTATCAGTGCACAAAACGCTTCGCCTAATATGGGAAAGTCGCGTTCTTGAGGTGCGCAAAGCGCTTACAAAGAATCTCTCGTACGCTGACTTCATGGACGAGGAATTCTTGAAAGACAACGCACCGGCTGTTGCTGACTTCACAGAAAAGGTGATACGCGCGATGGCTTTGGCGGATGTAAGATATAATTCAGAGCCGTCAACCGAACTGCTCGTATGGTATCTAAAAACGCCGGTTTTCTCCGTGCGTGCACCCATGCGTGCAATTGAGTTTGCGGTCGAATTGCTGAATGATGTTAAAAAAAGTGCATTTCCGCGTTATAAATCCGTACATGGTGCAATTTACGGCGCCATCAAGCGAGAGCCGGAATGGTACTGGGCGCCGTCGGTGCCGGAGTATCTGGAAGAATCGCTTGCGCATGAAAACTGGACGCTCGTAGAGCGCGCGCTGGAGCTCATCTGCCTCGCTGAGGATACTTCGTTTTTTGAACCGGTACGACAGCTTTCTGTAGCGGCGCAGCAAGCGGAGGAAAAAGCGGAAGATTTCAAAACGAGAAACGCCGAATCGCGATTCGCCTCCGCAAAAATCCGCGGCGTGCTTCAGGAAGCCGTGCGGCATCCCTTGATTTGCAAGACGGAACAAGACGAGACCACCACAGGAGGCTTCGAAGATCTGGTTTCTCGTTATATCGTCATGCGCGCGGGGTTGACAGGACTGGGCATAAAAATAAAAACCGAACTTCGTTGCCCGAGTCAAAATGACAGGGAGAACTTTCCGCGCGGTGAGTATCTCCCACTTGAACTTTTCATTGAATGTCAGGGCGGAGAAAAAGAGACCGCAGAATTTTCTGGGATACTCAAAAAACTTCGTCTGAGCGTAAAAGAGGAGGGAGCGGAACTCTACGAGGCGTTTCCGAAGCCGGGCGGCTTTCCTTCCGGACAATCCCCGCACCTTATATTCCAGCCGGTAAGTTCACATACAAAAATTCTCTTCAAACCGCTTGCGCGGAAGACCGCGCGCGTGCGCATTGAACTTATGAAGTTTGACGAAAACGCTGACCAGACGCCATTTCCCGGCAAAGGAATGTTTGTGCCGATTGCGAAAATAACCAGATATATACATCGCGCCGAATAGACGCATCGTCCCCGCCCCGATTCAACATGGTTGAATCGGGGCGATTTTTGTTGTATATTTGCTAGGATTTAGCCACTAGGGTCTAGCCACTAAAAACGACGGTGCTTCCTCTTGGCTAGTGGCTAACTACTAATGACTAATTTATACACTCACCAAGAATCAAATACCCGCAAGACATGGATTTTCATGGCGGGCTTTTTTGTGGCGGTCATCTTTTTGGGTTGGACGTTCTCATGGGCGTTCGGCAATGTCTTGATTTTGTATTTCGCCGTCGCGTTTAGCATTCTGATGAACATTTTTAGTTACTGGTATTCCGACAAAATCGTTTTGAAATTATCGGCGGCACAGCCCGCCGACCTACGCGAGTTCCGCGACCTCCACAATATCGTAGAAAATCTTTCCATCACGGCGGGCTTGCCGAAGCCGCGCGTTTTCATTA
>CAYORD010000105.1:0-347 GCA_964406265.1 uncultured Candidatus Saccharibacteria bacterium
TGGTAAAGAATCGGCGCGTTTATCTCCTTCCACAACCAATTCGGCGCTTTTGAAACAAAGGCTTTGCTTTCTAATTCCCTTACCATGTATCGCCGGTCTTCTCCGAATATCCCTATAACCTTTGGTGTAGAGCCGTCCGCATCACATCGAAAGAGTCCCGTACTCCCATCTTCAAAAGTGGCAATGAGCGTGCCGGTGAGTTCAAGATGTCCTTTTCTTTTGCTCTCTTTTGCCTTTTTATCAAGCAATGCGGTCGTGAGCGAGAAATGCCTGGAGCCAGACACAAATGCGATGAAATCAAGGTGGTGGATAAGGTCGGTTGCGAGTCCGGAGCTGTTTCCTTGAAG
>CAYORD010000105.1:387-2523 GCA_964406265.1 uncultured Candidatus Saccharibacteria bacterium
TCGTTTGATAAAACGGCATCATTCTCATGGAGCAGTTCACCCATGCTTTCGTTTTCTTCGCTTTTAATAGCCTACCTATTGCATCGTAATCATTCTTTTTTTGGAAGAGGAGTTTTTCCAAAATCAGATATTTTACTGCAGATTTCCCCAGAAGTTCTATCGTAAGGGCCGCTCTCATGGAAGAAGTCGTCGAAATGATGGCGAGATTGATTTTATCTCCCTTGGGAATACCAACGCGATATTCTATTTTTTGAGCGACCGTTCCCTCGAGCATTGTGCCATAGCGCTCTTTTGCTATCCGAAGCGATTCCTCCGATAAATCTATCACCGTTATATCAAGCGGAATCCCTACGGACTTAAGCGCCTGAAGGTGCCGTGACCCAATTTGCCCTGCACCGATTATATAAATCTTCTTTCTTGGCATATTTTTCTTCTTCTTTTAAAAAAGATAACCACGAGGGTCTTCTGTAATCATCTTCTCCGCTACGGCAAGCTCCTGCGGATTATCAATTTCGATCCAGCGAGGGAGTCCCAAGGGAATTGCATGAACATCTATGCGATTTTTTGCACACTCAACTATAGCATCCTCAAGATGTGTCTTGTCAATTCCAATGCGGTGCATCGTACGCTCCGCAATGGTAAAATATGAATCAACCAAATGAGCCGGACAGTAAAAAAAACTGTTGAAATAATATTTGAATTCTTTTAATTCCTTTGACATGTCAATAAGGAAATTATTTTCGTCCGTATGTATCATCATGTCCAATTGTACATGAGGATGTTCCTCGCTTGTGCAGAAAATTTTTATGCCTTCTTTCAAATGCGGCTTTATTTTTTCGGCGACGATGCGATGGTAAATAAAATCTCCGTCAAAAACCGCAAGGTCGCCCTTGATTTCGTTTTTCGTCACAAGCAAACTCGCCATTCTCTGTGTTGTGCTGAAATTTTTATTTTCCATAAGCAATGCGCGGGGTTCAATGGAGCGGACCGCCGCTTCCAACTGCGGGAACAAATATCCCCCCACGACGATTATCTTTTTGGGATTCAAAAGCCGCGCCCACGGCAAAGAGTAACCGATAATGGGAATACCATTTACCGGAGTAAGGGCTTTCGGGCGGTTCTTGGTCAATGCGCCGAGGCGGGTGCCAAGCCCTGCTGCAAGTATGACAATGATGAGATTTTTTGCCATAGAATATAGTTACCTATCGTTGTAACTCCGCACCAGCGCACTTTTTATTATCTCTCTCGGACACGGGATGCCGTACTCCCCTTTTATCTTCCATACTTTTCCCACCCGTTCCGGCAAGACTATGCGGATATCCGCCCCTCGCGTTTTTTTGTTAAAGAGAAGCGCGTTAAGAATTGCTTCGCTATTGATTGACACGGGAATACAGTATGGCAATTGGTATTTCAGAAAAATCTTTTTATGCGCGTCTACGACGGCATCATCCGCCACTCCCATCAGATGCGCGATTTCCGCAGATACACGCATCCCGATGGAAATGCCCTGTCCGTGAGTGAGCGCAAACCCTGACAAAAATTCAATCGCGTGCCCCACTTCGTGGCCATACTGCAAAATCATAGCGCGATGATGTTCAAACATATCTTCTGCCATGAGTTCCGTTTTGAGACTAATGGCTTTTTTTGCGAGCACAGTCCGAAATGCAACATCGTCAAATTCTCCCTCGTACTTTTCAAGCGAGTGGAAAAAGTCGGTGTCTTGGCACACCGCATGCTTTATTGCTTCCGATATTCCGTCTCGCACCAGCCAGTCCGGAATGGAGAGCGACGGGTCTATAAGCACCAAAAGCGGCTGGTAGTAGCTCCCGACAAGATTCTTCCCTCTATGGTCATTGATACCCTGTTTTAAGCTGACGGAGACATCAATCATGTTCATGACTGTGGTGGGAATATGGATGAGTCCGATACCACGGTAGATTGTGGATGCCAAAAACCCCGAAATATTTGCAACAACACCGCCACCCAGGGCGAAGATGATAGATTGCTCATCAATGCCAAGGGCAATGATTTTTTCGGCGAGCTCGCCGTACACGCGCATGCTTTTGGTTCCCTCACCGACAGGAACCACTATTTTCGTGAGTAAGTACCCTGCGTTCTTCATTTGTTCCTCCACGG
>CAYORD010000106.1:0-2517 GCA_964406265.1 uncultured Candidatus Saccharibacteria bacterium
GAGGAATCCCGAGGCCGTTTTGTGTTGCGCTCTAAAATGATTCAAGAAATCCGTCGATTTCTTGACGAAGATGATTTTTTGGAAGTTGAAACCCCAACACTTCAGCCGCTCTATGGCGGAGCTTCCGCGGAGCCATTTACGACGCATCACAACGCGCTTGATGTTGATTTATATTTGCGTCTTTCAAACGAGCTCTATCTTAAACGGCTTTTAGTGGGCAATGTTCCGCGGGTGTATGAAATGTGCGAGGCATTTCGAAACGAAGGTATTGACGTAACGCATTATCCGGAATTCACAATCATTGAATTTTATGAAAGTTACGGAACGGCGGAGAGCCAAATGAAACGGACGGAAAAAATGCTCAAGGAAATTGTTAAGAAACTCCTTGGAAAAGCTACGTTTCCGTATAATAAAAACACCCTTGATTTTGGTAAACCATTCAAGCGAGTTACGTACTATTCTATTTTGAAGCAATACGCGCTTCTTTTAAATCCAGAATCATCGAAGCGAGAAGAATTAGCGTTAAAGGCACAACAGCTCGGTGTGCCAATCACCAAATCTGATAGCAGAGAAAAAATTATGGACAATATTTATAAAAAAGCATGCAGGCCGAAAATTATCCAGCCGACGTTTATTGTTGACTATCCTGCGCACATGCTCCCGCTTGCCAAGAAAAAAGAGGGGGATGCGGAGTTGGTTGACGCGTTCCAGCTTGTAGCCGGAGGGAGAGAGTTTGTGAAAGGATTTTCTGAATTGAATGACCCGCTTGACCAGCGCACGCGCCTTATTGCACAGGCAGAAAAACCCATACAAGGAGAAAAAGATGCTCAGCAAGTTGACGAAGATTTTCTTGAGGCGCTTGAATATGGCATGCCTCCGGCAGGGGGTGTTGGCATCGGATTAGATCGGCTTACGATGCTTCTTACAGACACGCACAACATCAAAGACATCATCCTCTTTCCTACAATGCGGCAGAAGGAATAAAAAAACCACCCGCTTGGGTGGCTTTTGTTTTTTATATTTAAAGATTAATGCCGTTTTGCTCTGCCCATTCGCCAAATGTGAGCGAGCCGCAATGCACGTTAGCGTTGAAACCAAAATAAGGAACGTCATCATATAAACTCAAGGGGCAAGCTCTTGCGAGGTGTAGCCATGAAACGCTCCCATCTTTCCTTAAACTGAGATAGGAATCTCGCATCTCGACCCATTTTGCGGGAGAGAGAATTAGTGTTTTTGCGCCCTCTCTATCTTCAAAACAGAATGGTTTCCATTCCGACCGCGGCAGAAGGCCTATTTCACAGCGAGTTTCCACTCCGTATTCAATTGTTCGTGTTACCATCCGTTCGCCATGCACAGTTATGCGAGTTTCGTGCGGGGAGGTTATTTCCCCTTGGGCAATAAGAAACGCTTCTCGCACTCCACGCAATATGCTTTCAGATTCTTTGGACATTGTGTATGCCTTTTTTCTGGTTCTTAATCTAAAATAGTATTAATACTCACCGCTGTCAAATTGTTGACAAATATATATTTTTATGTATAATTTGTAGCAATTGTTCTTTGAGTGAGTTGAATAAGCGCCTTTCACCATGGGTAGCCTTGCCCGCATGCCTTGCGATTGCATCAAAAGGATGTGCACGTAGTGCGCGCGAGTGGCAAGGCACTTCGGTTTAAAAGCTGAAGTCGCGCCGCTCGTGGGAGAGATTAGATGTTAGAACTTCCAATTTTTGCTCACCGTGAAGAAATTGTGAATGCGGCGCGCGAGAATAGTGTCGTGCTTGTAGTGGGAGCGACGGGGTCAGGCAAAACAACTCTGCTTCCTCGTTTTCTCTACGAATCAGGTATCGGCGAGGGTGGTGTCATTGGCATCACCGAACCGCGACGAATTGCGGCGACTTCGGTTGCCCGCTTCGTTGCCGAAGAGATGGGTTCGGAACTTGGTAAGGTGGTCGGCTATCAGGTTCGGTTTGATGACCGAACGGACGGTGAGACCCCCATCAAGTTTATGACCGATGGAATTCTTTTGCGAGAGTTTCAGGTTGACCCTGACTTACGCAAGTACTCCGTCATTATGGTGGACGAAGCGCATGAGCGCAGCTGCAATATTGACTTCATTCTCGGGCTTCTGAAAAATCTACTTAAGCGACGTGACGACCTTACGGTTGTCGTTTCTTCGGCAACGATTGATGCGGAAAAATTCTCTCAGTACTTTGGTGGCGCTCCAGTCATTGAAGTATCCGGCAGGATGTATCCGGTTGATATCGTCTGGGCAGACAGGGATTATTCTGAAGAAACTATCGCATGCGCGATCTCTGAAAAGATCTTGAACATTCACAGAACTGAAGCAGAAGGAGATGTGCTGGTCTTTATGACCGGGGCGAAGGATATTGGAGAGGTGGTAGAGTTGCTGAAGCAGTCTGTGGTCTCAAATCTTATGATCCTACCCGTTCACGCGGGACTTTCTCCAGAAGATCAGCAAAAAATATTCCACTCTTTTCAAAAAAAAAAAAAAGTTGTAGT
>CAYORD010000107.1:0-2481 GCA_964406265.1 uncultured Candidatus Saccharibacteria bacterium
AATCGTTCAATCTGCGCCGAAATCTTGTTCGGCGCGCCGGAAAAGTCGCGCGAGTCGCCGACGACGATTTCGGAAATGCCGCGCTCGCGACATAAGATCGCGAGCGCGGCAATTAATTTTTTATCATTCGCCAAAATCCCGTGCGGAAACGCCACCTTCCCCTCTTCATCAGAAACCGCCACCCCCACCCGCTTTGTGCCGTAATCAATGCCGAGATAGCGCATAGGAAATAGTATAGCATGTAGTGTATAACTCGTAACGCAAAAGATTGGAAAATGAAAAAAATCTGATACTATCAGTATATGGTGGGTTGCGCCGAATGGTAAGGCACCGGTCTTGAAAACCGGGGCCCCTCACGGGGCTTGCAGGTTCGAGTCCTGCACCCACCGACAAGTTTTTCAAAATAAGACGCGTTGTACTCCTAGTAACCGAACTGCTCTGCAACTTTCCGCCACACGGAGAAAATATAATTCTGCACGCGCATATCCTCGGGATAAAAATCGCGCACGCCTTTATAGGGGTCGGTTGAGAGTTTTTTCTGCATCGCCCCATCATATCACATTTGCTTGCTTTTTTGCTCGTCAGAGAGTAGCGTTCGCGTAGATTGCTATTTTAGTACGGCTCATATATAAAGGAACACAATGAAGAAACCACTCGTCAGCATTCTCTTGAAAAAAATCGCGCCGAAAATAGGCGCGCAAGTCAACCTTGAACCGAAGTACGGCTGGGCTGGGCAGATTGTATTCAAAAACGGCCGCAGGCGATATTTTCGCGCTTCAACAATAGACCTCAATCCCGTTGGCTCATCGGACATTGCGAAAGACAAGGACTTCGCGACTTATTTTATGAGGAAAATGGGATATCCGGTGGTAACCGGTGAGACATTTTTCTCTGGAGAGTGGGCAGACACCGTCGGGTCGGACAGAAACATAGATGCGGCGTATCAATACGCGCAGCGGCTCGGATTCCCCGTAATCGTCAAACCCAACAGCAAAAGCCAAGGAGCAGGAGTCGCCAAAGTGTATACGAAACGGGACTTCTACCGCGCGTTCCGCGCGGCACTCCAAAAAGACCGTGTCGCGCTGGTGCAAGAAGCACTCTCAGGAAAAGATTATCGGATAGTCGTGCTTGATGACAAAATCATTTCTGCTTACGAACGAATCCCATTAAATGTAACTGGAGACGGCCGTTTAACTATTGCAAAACTTCTTGAACGCAAACAGAGGTTTTTTAGAAAAATCGGACGGGATACATTCATTAAAACCGACGACTTCCGAATCGCGATGAAACTTGCGCGAAGTGGGCTTAATATGAATTCGGTGCCGAAAAAAGGAGAGCGCGTATTTCTTTTGGATAACGCAAACCTCTCCACCGGCGGGGATTCAAAAGATGAGACCGACTTCGTTCACCAATCGTTTGCGGAATTGGCGATTCGGCTGACCAAAGATATGGGGCTTCGCTTTTGCGGCGTGGACCTGATTATCGCAGGAACCATCGGCGATAGCGCGTCAGCGGTGAAATATTGGGTTTTGGAAATCAACGCCGCGCCGGGTTTGGACCATTACGGTGCAATCGGCGCAAAACAAAAGAAGTTGGTGGAGTCCCTCTACCTCACCGTGTTGAAAGCGATGGAGTAAGAAAGAAGGTCGGGTAACGGCGCTCGTTCACGAGCGCCGTTTTTTGTTGCGCGCGGCAGCGCCGTCGCCACGTCGAAACGGCGCGACATTCAAAAGCGGCGCGTACAAATCTTCGGTAAGCGGTATGTGCAAAAACTTCAATTCAGCTTTTGTCGGGTTGCGACGGCGGAAACGGACAAATGGAATGTCCGAAATGAGCGCGAGCGGCGTCCGCTCGCTCCCTTCCCCCATCGCGCACACCGCGGCCCCAGCAAGCCCATCTACGACACTGCGCCGCGAGACGCGAAACGGCCTGCCGAACAAATCCTTTTTTCCGACATAATCGGTGAGCGCGTCAAAACCGCTGTGCGCGAGCGCAACGCCAGTCGTGCCGCGCCGCAGCGGCGCGGTTTTGCTGTCGGTAATCAGTACGCCCAAGGCGCGCCGATGAAATCGGCGCGCCAAATGCGCGCGGAGTGCGTTTGCGGTTTGTTGCGGGTTGCGCGGCCACAGAAGGTAGTGACCATCGGCGTTTGATTCGTCAATGCCCGCGCTCGGAATCAAGATGTTCCGCGTCAGCGTGAGTGTAATGCCCCATTTGCTTTTCTCCGACTGAATATATGCGTCAGATTCTTCTCGTACGAGCGCATCTTTATTCACAGATCCAAGGGGCACGGCGCTCCCCTCGCACAAAGAAATGATTTTGGAAGTAACCGCAAGAATGCTCCTTTCCGGCATGTGTTTGACCGCGCGGTCAATGAGCTCAAGGAGCGAGCATCCGCGCACCCGCACGAGTGGGGTCTTGATGGCTTGTATCAGCATAAAACTAAGGGTATCAAATCTCCGACAAAAGTACACAAACGGC
>CAYORD010000108.1:0-2440 GCA_964406265.1 uncultured Candidatus Saccharibacteria bacterium
CAACGAAAGGAAAACCCAAAGAAAAAAGACAAAAAAGAGCAGGACAAAAAGCGAATATCTTTCCAGAAACGGAACTATGGGCGACTGCGGAGATAGAAATGCAAAGAAGATTTTTGAGCCGTCTAAGGGCGGAATCGGCACCAAGTTGAAAAGCGCGAGTAAAATGTTAATGAGCACGACGGAGGCAGAAACCGCAATGAAGGAAACCGGAAGGACGCTTCCAAAAAAACGGACCAGAAGCCCGAAGGAGAACGCGATGAGAATGTTGGAAACCGGACCAGCCGCAGAAACCCATGCTTCGCCATATTTCCCCCGCAAGTTGTATGGGTTTACCGGCACCGGTTTCGCCCAGCCGAAAATGATGCCCGCCTTTGAGAGTATGAGGAGGAGTGGTACGAGAATGGAGCCAAAAAAGTCCAAATGTTTGAGCGGGTTGAACGAGAGCCGCCCCGCCAAACGCGCCGTCGGGTCGCCCAAATAGTTGGCAACCGCGCCGTGCGACACTTCGTGCACAACGACGGACATGATAAGAATCAAGATTGAAAAAATAACATCTAGTTCCATAATGACAAAAGGTATGATACCATACTCTCTTATGAACTTTTGCCCCATAACCAAGAAAACCTCCGTGATGCGCGGCAGTTACAGCAACCGCACGCGCGCCACGCAATACAACCCCTGCGGCAAACGCCGGAGCTACCCCAATATGCAAAAGAAGCGGATTTTCGTGCCGGAACTCGGCAAGCGCATTACCGTGAATGTTTCCGCCCGCGGACTCAAAACCATCCAAAAAAACGGCGCGTACGCGACGCTCAAAAAAGCGGGAGTGATTTAAGAAAAAAAACGGCTCCCAAAGGAGCCGTTTTTTATACCTTAAAAATACCGGGATCGTTAGTTGTGATTTTTGATTTCCGAGCGTACTTTGGCGAGGAAGCCCGCCGCCGCGTCCTGGCCGCCTAGACCAAATGCGAGCCCGAACCCAATGGAGAGCGCCACGACAACTCCGGTAAAGAGCGTCTGTACAAACGGCGCCGCAATTCCGAGCTGGAAGAGCGCCATAAGGACCGCGAAAACCCAAATGGACCACTTGGTCACGCTCCCGAGGAAATTCGCCGAGCGGATGTCCGCCGCCTTCGCGGCTCCCACCACCACTCGCTGCATCGCGGAGGCAATAACGACCG
The DNA here is from genome assembly GCA_964406265.1 of uncultured Candidatus Saccharibacteria bacterium. Classification (GTDB taxonomy): domain Bacteria; phylum Patescibacteriota; class Minisyncoccia; order Phycocordibacterales; family UBA10002; genus UBA10002. The sequence goes on from CAYORD010000108.1 coordinate 1,182, forward strand.
CGACCAATAGAATAAGCACCGCAACGATAACGCGAGGCAAGTAGAGCAAGACAACTTGCTGAAGGAAAGTGTTTACTTGCGTGAGTCCGAGCACCTCAAGGGAGGCGACAAGGAACACGACAATAACGAACCATTCCACGAGCCCGCCCACAAACCGCCCAGAATCAAGCCGCGCTTCAGCACATTGTCCACATGCGCGCTTTCCAACAGCGAATCAACCTTGAGCGCCCCGATAATGTGCGATACGACGCGACCAAGCAAACTGCCAATTGCCCAACCGACCACAAAAATAACGATGGCGATAACTAACTGCGGCAAAAAGGCCGCAATACCCAACCATAGGTCTTGAAAGCTTCCTTGCAAGACCGAACTCCATGCATCTAACATGTTCTTTTTTTTAAAATTAATTGATAATCTTTTCTAAAAACAAACAGCAAGACCTTGCCGCCTGCTTACACGACCATATAATGTGTTTATTATACCCCAATTGTGCGGAAAAGATGAGAGCGTGGGGTGTGGAAAACTATTTTTTAGCGTTCGCTTCAATAAATTTCTTTTCAAAGCCAATTTTGTCCAGAAGCGCGCGGTGCGGATTTTCCATTACATCCCGTAAAAGACGGTCGTACATTCCCATACGATAATTAAGTTCATGCGTGTCAAACGCCGCATAGGTGAGCTCCTTCCCGATTTCCGCCTCAATCCCTTTCACTGCGTGTTCAACGATATGCCGTTTTAAGTTGTCGCCCGCAATAAGCACATCAAGGCGGCTTTCAAGATGCTGCACAAACACACCCGCGACAATCACAAGCTTCAGCTTCCCCGCCCCGCTAAAACGGCGATGTATTTCCGCGTCACTCATAAACACCGTATCCAACAAAAGCTTCTGCATCGGAGAAAGGTATGCGAACCGCTCATTGAGTGTCCAATTTAATTTTTTCTTTCCCGTCTTGCGATTGATAAAGCCAATCTTTCGTAACAATTTCAATTCGTGCTTAACGGCATAGAGGTTCGCTTTGCTCCGCTCCGCGATATCGGATGCAGAAAATACCGCCTCTTGATTAAACAAAAAAAGGCGCAAAATCTTCACCCGACTCTCCGAACCGAATAGTTTTCCGAGGATTTCCACGCCAACATCCTACCACCGCAGAAAATCCGCGCGAGTTGACATGATAATCAAGTATGATACATTAAATCCAGAGTTCGTGACCTAAATTCCACCCTGAAGTAGGACACTCTCACTTTTAATACTCGTAATGATA
>CAYORD010000109.1:0-2403 GCA_964406265.1 uncultured Candidatus Saccharibacteria bacterium
TTTGTCGCATATTCAATTACCGTCCCGCCATTGCGAGCATTCCCCGAATCGATTCTTTGGCGTCCTCTTTCGTCATACTGTCTAGATTCGCAATGTATTCAGACCTCTCGGGGTCTTCCATATTCTGTGTGGCGAGGTCATACAGAAAAGTTTTCTGGCGTTCGGTGATTGGTGCTGCCGTTTCGCGCACTTCTTCTGTTTCTTCTTCACTCCCGGCGTGCTCTGCGCGTTCGTAGGGGTAGTGCGGGTCGTCTGCCAAACTTGTTTCTGCCTCATCGGAAGACATCACCGCGCCACTTGGCTGTATTGCAGACTCTGGAAGGTCTTCTAGGTCCTGCGAAAACAGATCGCTTAGTCCTGTGGCGCGAATTATAGCAGAGACAAAGGCTCTTTTCTCACAAATTTTAATTGTGGTGTTCGCGCACAAGTTGTGTTCTTTCAAAACGGCACCAGCTCGTGCTTCAGCTACAGTCACGCCGTCTCTAGTTAATGTGCATTTAAGTGCAATCAATCCGTCAATGCTCTTAAACACTTCCATCGTATCCGCATCTTTTTCAAAAGTTGCAACCAACTGATAGAGCGATGCAAGTTTCTCGGCTAACGGCTTACCCATGGACTTGCGCCCCTTGATAACGAAGTAATCCTTGCCCTCAACCAATGTCGGTAATATCTTCTCAACGAAGTACCTGCGCTTCTCAAGTAGCGCATCAACCCCTGACTTGAACTCTGAGATGCCGCTACTTGGTGCGGCTATTGTTGTTAATGTACTCATATTAGTTAAAACCAACTTTATGAACATCTAGATAATAGAAAAGGAACACGGGGCGGGGGATGCGCCTCGTTATATTCCCTTCTTTGTCCTTCACCTCGACGAAGGTGACGGCGCGTATTGCTTTCGCATTTGGCTTCACACGATACCCGAGACGATTCCAGCGCACGAGCGGGAGAGCGTTTGTGTACGGATCGTATTTTTCACTTTCTCTCTTTCCCCACCGCTTCGCAATCTGCATTTTGACGAACTGTTCCGTAACTTTGCTTCCAGTGTATGCAGACACCGGAGGACCTTCCATAATTTCCTTTAAGCTTCGAATCATAAATAGATAGGTTTAATACAAAGCGCGTCGACTATTCGCGCCTGAAGGTTTTTAAATACCTTCAATTTTGTAGTTGTAATTTTTAAACAGGCGTTACGGTAATCCGTTTCATTTCATACTGAACGCGAATCTTAGAACCAATATTGAATCCTGCCTTCCTCAAGAAATCATTCGCAATACGCAACATAGGCCGCGCCGGCAAGTCCCGATAGAACCAGCCGACGCCACTTCCGCCGTGTCCGCGCCCGGACCTATTTTCATAGCCGATCGTCATTTCTCTTGTCATAAAAGTTAATGCAAATTAAAAACGCGCCACGACTATGGCGCGTAATGGTTAATAAAAGATTCGTGGATTCTAGTCTTAAAAAAGGACAGGGTTGGGGAGTTGTCTTCTGAAAAGGAGGTACGGTCTGCTGGTACCATACGAGAGGGACTTGTCCGTTCTCGCGACAAAAAATTTTCTAAAAAAATTCCATTATCCACAGCCGGCGTTTGCACTTCACATGTGTATGCAAGGGGTATATACTGCAAAAACAATTAAATAGCTCGCAAGGGCAACGGCCTAAACCGACAGCAATGTTGGCATGGTTGGGAAAGCGCAGTGAACATAAAAAACCCGTTATCAGGGCGTTCACTGCGTTATAGGGGGAAACCCTTATAGGATCGAAAGATCTCCTGGTAACGGGCTTTTTGTATGGAAAAACAAATTCAACTTGAAATAGAAAAGGTTTTAAAACAAATTGAGCGCGCGAAGGAGTGTGACTCTTACCTGTTTTATCCCCCGCGTGTCTATGAATTAGCGGAGTATTTGCAGGATGTTTTTCCGCACTATGAAGTGGATATTGAGTATGATAAATACCGTGGTAGAGCAAGAAAGCAACTAGATGAAATTGAAAATATCTGCACCAGTAATACAACAAATAGAATCCGACCTGATATTATTGTACATCAGCGTGGAATTAGAACTGGAAATAAACTTGTAATGGAAATAAAAGATTACCAAGCAGATAATCTGTCGCGTACTTGTGTAGAAGAGAAATTAAAGCGAATGACAAAACGCAATGACCCGTTTGGATATCTTCTTGGTGTCTTATGGTTGTTTGGTGAACGAAAAGCTATAGATATTACACCGGAGATACTTTTTTATGTGGATGGAAAATTATACACAGACCGACATTCTGCAATAGATGATCTCGTTAAACTTGAAGAGCAATCTAGAAAATGTATTCGGAATGTGCGAGATTTTATAAAGGATTTGAAAGAAAATGAAAAGAAAGAAACAGAGAGAACGGAAAGAGATATTTTAGAG
>CAYORD010000110.1:0-1232 GCA_964406265.1 uncultured Candidatus Saccharibacteria bacterium
AAAACGTGAAACCATATAGCATCGTGTCGCTGTATTTCTGGTTTCTTGATTGGCTCTCTATGCGATTTGCGGACATAGTTCTTTTTGATACGCAAGAACATATTAACTACGCAAACGCCACATTTGGTATTAAGAAAGAAAAATTTAAAAGAGTTCTCGTCGGCGCTCAAACGGATGTGTTTTACCCACGTCAGTTTGATAACAATGTCGCAAATGTGGGAAACTCGCCACAAGGTCTGACCTTGGGGAGGAGGGAAGCGACGGAGCAAGGTCGGTCCTTGTGGCAAGGGTTTTCCATATCCGGCAATGAGGGAAAAAATAAAGATTTTTCCGTCTTATTTTTCGGCACTTTCATTCCATTGCAGGGCATAGAATATATCATAGGCGCGATAGAAATGCTAAAGGAGGAAAATATTCATTTCCGCATCATTGGCGACGGGCAACAAAAGAAAAAGATTCTTGTATATGCGGACACAAAAAATTTGAGAAACTGCGAATTTGTTGATTTTGTGCCACTTGAACAATTAGCGCTCCACATAGCCGAGGCAGACATCTGTCTTGGAATCTTTGGAAACACAAAGAAGGCAGAGCGGGTTATACCAAACAAAGTGTATCAATGCCTTGCAATGAAAAAGCCTGTTATTACCGCCGACACCCCCGCTATTCGCGAACTTTTAGATGATGAAGATGTCTTTTTTGTGAAAATTGCCGATAGCGCTTCTCTCGCGCGAGGAATAGTACACCTTAAAAACGACAAAAAAACAATGGAAAGAATAGCGCAAAACGGCTACGATACATTTATCGCAAACGCAACGCCGCGTATTCTAGGAGGTCAATTAAAAGAAATAATCAGTTCAGTTGCTCGCTAATTAACTATGCGCGTACTCATCACCGGTTTGGCTGGTTTCATAGCCCATCACATAGCCGAAGACATCTTGAAAAATACGGATTGGGAAATTATTGGATTGGACAGATTAGACCTGTCAGGCAACCTAAACCGCCTTACCGATATTTTTGTATGGGAAAAGGAAAAATATAGAGTTCGGTTCGTCTGGCATGACTTAAAGGCGCCGAGTAATGAACATATCGCGCGCGAAATTGGCGGTGTTGATGTCATTTTGCATGTTGACGCCTCCACACACGTTGACCGAAGCATTGAAAATCCAATGGAGTTTGTGATGGATAATGTTGTGGGTACCACGAATCTTTTGGAATACGCGAGAAAAGTACCA
>CAYORD010000110.1:1242-2377 GCA_964406265.1 uncultured Candidatus Saccharibacteria bacterium
AAATCCTTACGCCGCCTCAAAAGCAGGAGGGGAGGAGATGTGTCTTGCGTTTGCAAATACATTTCGACTCCCTGTTATTGTCACGCATACAATGAACGTCTTTGGCGAACGACAGCATCCGGAGAAGTTTATTCCCATGACGATTCGGAAAGTTTTAAAAGGAGAAACAGTGATCATCCATGCGAATAAAGATAAAACGAAAGCAGGTTCTCGGTTCTATATTCATGCGCGGAATGTTGCCGCGGCGGTTCAGTTTGTTTTGGATAAAGGGGAAATAGGGGAAAAATATAACATTGTCGGTGAAAGAGAAATGGACAATCTGGAGCTCGCCCAATTTATTGCGCAGGTTGTAGGGAAGCCGCTCAAGTACAAAATGGTTGATTTTCATTCAAGCCGCCCCGGACATGATCTCCGGTATGCTTTGGACGGTACGCGCCTAAAAAAGATGGGGTGGAAATTGCCAAAAAACTTTAAAGAGAGCTTGAGGAAAACAGTAGAGTGGAACCTTGAGCCCGAGAACAAGAAATGGATTTTAATGTAACACGCGAAGGTGTATGGATGTAAAGAAAAAAACAAAAATCCTTATCACCGGCTCCGCCGGTTTTATGGGAAGCCATCTCTATGACAACCTTGCCGAGAAGGGGCATTCTGTCTACGGGCTTGATGATTTGTCGGGCGGGTTTCTGCGGAACGTGAGCGACAAAAAGCGTTTTATCAAGATCGATCTCCGCAATAGAAAGAAAACCGCCGAATACATAAAAAAATTAAGGCCGGAACTCATCGTCCACATGGCTGCGGATGCCCCGGTAGGGAGAAGCCATTTTACCCCCTTTAGCGCGATAGATCGGAACCTTGTCGCCTACGCGAACCTTCTAGTTCCGGCAATCAAACACGGGCTTAAAAAAATGGTTCTTACAAGCTCCATGGATGTGTACGGCGAGCAACAAGTGCCGTTCCACGAAAAAATGCCGACTCAGCCGGAGGATATTTATGGTATTGCGAAGGCCTCTATGGAAAAAATGACAGAAACTCTCGCAAAAATGTATGGATTCAAGTATGTCATTCTGCGTCCGCACAATGTATATGGCCCGCGGCAAAACTTGAGTGACCCGTATAGAAATGTAATTGCCATCTT
>CAYORD010000111.1:0-2352 GCA_964406265.1 uncultured Candidatus Saccharibacteria bacterium
GTGAATAAATTCCCATTATTCTTTATTTATTAGATATGCGATTATTTTTATTCGTCATTTTCACTGTAGTACTGCCGTTTGTTGCGTCTGCGACAACAATACCGGAAACTATTCGTATTATTCTTCCCACCGACGGATCCGAATATAATCTTAATGGGGGAAGTTCGTTCAATACCCTCACCATTGATTCAACGAAGTTTACATTTGAAATTCCCGCAGGCGGAAGCGTCGAGTTGATTTCGCAAGATAAAAAGAATTTATCGAATGACGGAAGCTATTCAGTTATCTGCAATAGCAATGATTCTCGTTTGGTAATGTCTGTTGCCACGGGAGGCGCTACAAAAACGGTGATAGTAACTCCTTCCGGAACGTGTTCTACAAGCGTAAGCGGCGGGGGAAATCCTTCGATTGGTGCCACTTTTGGGGGGGGCGGGGGTGGTGGAGGCGGGGGTGTGAGTACGCCAGCGGGCACGACATCTCCCACACCCAGTCCGGCATCAGCATCCACATCAACAGTAGCAGTAGCACCTGCTCCGGTTACCGTATCTTTGCCCTCAACTACATCTATTCCCGCTCCGGTTCCAGCTTCAATAAATTTTGAAAAAGATCTTGCTTATGGCATGGAAAATAATGATGTAAGCAGACTGCAGGCGCTACTCGCAGACGATAAATCTATTTACCCCGAAGGAATTGTGAGTGGCTACTTTGGCCCCGCAACACAACGTGCGGTAAAACGATTTCAAGCAAAATATGGACTGCCGCAAGTGGGAAGAGTTGGACCGCAAACAAGAGCGAAGCTTGCTGAAGTGTTTGGAGGAAAATCATCCATAACGCCCTCGAGTGCGGCAACGCCATCACCAAGTCCCGCACCGGCATTATCTGAAGTTTCTGGCGATGTTTCTGCTCTATTCACCATTGATCTCGTTTATGGCAATAAAAATGATGACATAGAGCGTTTGCAAGAATTGCTTGCAAAAGATTCTATTATTTACCCCGAAGGAATTGTGAGTGGCTACTTTGGCCCCGCAACACAACGTGCGGTAAAACGATTTCAAGCAAAATATGGACTGCCGCAAGTGGGAAGAGTTGGACCGCAAACAAGAGCGAAGCTTGCTGAAGTGTTTGGAGATAGTGACACTTTGGCTCCAGTGCCCTCTACAACCCCATCCGGTCAAACAAGTGCGGAAGAAGCAACAATCAAGCAATTGCAAGATCAGCTGAAAGCACTGCAAGATCAGCTTAATGCTCTTAAATAGCATGGAAAAACCGCCCACAGGCTTGCTTGTCGGGGCGGTTTTTTATTGTTCATGAAATCTATTAGAACTTACGCATTGGCGACCAAATTGTGAGTCATTCTGATCCGCCTGCCGTGGCTGGAGGATCAGGATTACGGGCAAACGCGCAAGCTTTATCTTTGTTTGTATCCTACGGAAAGAAGTAATATACTATAGGTATGAATAAAAAATATCTTTTATCGGCTTTGTTTATGTTTTTGCCGATGACCGGTTTTGCCGCATCGTTTGAGCAGGACATTTATTTCGGCATGCGCAATAATGCGGAGGTAGAGAAGCTTCAGCAATTTTTAACTGAACAAGGGCTATATACGGAAGAAATTACGGGTAATTTTTTTAGCATCACAAAAAACGCGGTGGTGCTTTTTCAAGAGAAAGAAGGTATTAGTCCTGCGGCGGGTTACTTTGGTCCAAAAACTCGTGCGGTTGTTAATCAAAAGCTTGGTACAACTGCGGCTGGCGCAGACCGCTTGGCGCTTATTGAAGTTTTACGTAAACGTCTCGCAGATTTGCAAAAAGAACTTGATTTGCTTCGTGAGCAACAAAAAAAAGAATCTGAAGTTCCGCCTCCGGCACCTGCACCACCTCCTTCTTCTGCGACCACGACACCTCCCGCAACTTCTCCGCCTGTAACAGAAGCAACAACTACGCCCTTAGTGGTGGCGGGGGTGAAGTTCGTCGGAGAAAGTACGACCACATTTCCTGCCACTGCCGTTTTGACTGCACCCTTTAAAATAGGGGATATCGTCATTCGCAATGACACCAATGAGCCGCTTCTTTCAGCCAGCTTGTGTTTGATATCTATGATGCGATGAATTCGACGCTTAATCGCGGCCGTAAAATCACTTTGTTTTTGCGGCAGGGTACTACCACGTCTGATACGCTTATATCAAAAACAGATTTTACTTTCAATACAAATCCGCCGCCTACGCTTGAAGGGGTACACCGCTACCAGGTTAATACGGAGTATCCCATTCTTTTCGCGGCGGGAGAAACCAAGTCAATTGGTTTTTGGATTGAAAATTTAGGGTATGTGCTCAGTGGTACGCTGAAATTTGCG
>CAYORD010000112.1:0-2278 GCA_964406265.1 uncultured Candidatus Saccharibacteria bacterium
GGTATCATTACGAGTATTAAAAGTGAGAGTGTCCTACTTCAGGGTGGAATTTAGGAAACCAGCGCTAAGAGAAGCTTAGCATAAACTTGATAAAAAGTCAAGCAGTCCGTAATATCCCAATACCTTGGAAACACCTCATGACTTAAAAGTGCCTTATGCTATAATTCATACTATATATATGTCAGACACTAAGAAACAAGTGAGCACCGACCCCTACAAGGGCGTGCGCGATTTTTACCCCGAGGATATGCGCGTACAGAACTATATTTTCTCCGTGTGGCGGAAGGTGGCAGAGCAGTTTGGCTATGAAGAGTACAGCGCATCGCTTTTGGAGTATTCAGATTTGTACAAAAGCAAGGGAAGTGATGAAATTGTAAATGAACAGACCTACTCGTTCACCGACCGCGGGGGTAGGGAAGTAACGCTCCGTCCAGAAATGACCCCAACCCTCGCGCGGATGGTTGCCGCGCGGCGCAAATCATTAAAATTTCCGCTCCGGTGGTATTCTATTCCCAATGTATTCCGCTACGAGCGGCCGCAACGCGGCCGCCGCCGCGAGCACTGGCAGTTTAATGTCGATATTATGGGTATCGCAGGACTTGAGGGAGATGTTGAAAGTATTTCGCTTGCGCCAGCAATTATGAAAGCGTTCGGAGCGAGAGATGAAGATTTTGTAATAAAAATTGGAAGCAGGAATGCACTTACGGGCGCGTTGATACATCGCAATGTGCCTATAGAAAATCACAAACTCATAGCACGACTTATAGATAGAAAAGGGAAGATGCCGGAAGAAGAACGGCTTGCGGAATTAAAGAAACTCGGAGGAGATTTTGAAATACAAGAAAGCACGGATGTTGCCGAGATACGAAAGCGGCTTGCAGAAAAAGGAATAAAGAATACGGAGTTTGACGCGAATATCGTTCGTGGCTTTGATTACTACACAGGAATGGTATTTGAGGTATTTGATACGGCACAGGAAAATCGCCGCTCGCTTTTCGGCGGCGGACGCTATGATAATCTCTTGGAAATATTTGGAATGGAGTCAGTGCCGTTTGTTGGTTTTGCAATGGGGGACATTACGATTCGCGACTTTTTGGAGACGCACGGTCTGCCGCTTTCTTAAAGAGGGGTCTTATGTGGTAAAATATGCGCATTGTGAAGGCGAAACTTGTCGCATTCGGTGCGGTTCTTAGCATCATTCTCGGCGCAGGGTTTTTTGCGTATGCGGAAACAAGCAACCCTGTGGAGATTTTCGTGCGGCCAAAAGTGGAATGTTACGCCGCCGCTGACTCTGCTGGGGTAAATAAAAAGACCTCTTTCTTTATTGGCGAGACCGTCTGGTGGGTTGCGGAGGTTCTGCCTGCGGGGCAATCATACAACTATGCATGGAGCGGCGATGACGGGTTGCCGACCGACAATACAGTGGCTGTTTCCAAAATTTACAACCTTACCGGCAAGAAATATGCGCAAGTAACTGTAACACCCACCATTGTTGTCCCGGAGGGCGTTAATCTCTCCCAGACAGCTTTTTGCAATGTTCCGCCCGGTACGCCGATTGAAGTATTGTCTGCATCGCTTGAGCTCAAGGTGCGCTCGACTGGCGCCGTCGCTTACGAATCTCACCCAACGATTGGAGATGCTTTAAAGATTCCTTATAACAGCAATATTGATTTGGAATGGAAAGGAACTTCTGTTGCTAATTGCGACGCTTCAACAAAATGGACGCCTTCGGGTGGAAGCGATGGAAGTTGGGTCGGCCCGAAAACCATTCCGAACACGGATTCCAATATCGGGCCGCTGACAACGCTCGTCCATGAATACACACTCACTTGCGATGTTGTTGCGCCCGCAGCCGGAAAACTTTCTGCAAAAGCATTTGTCAGGGCTGTACCAGATCTCATCATTTCCGCAGGCCCTTCTGTGGTTGAAACCGGAATAATCAAACCGGGGGATGACATACACTTTACGGCAACCGTGCGCAACAACGGACAAGTGGCTTCAGGAGGCCTTTATAATCGGTTTCAGGTGCTGAATTCTTCAGGAACCTCGGTATTATGGTCTAACAGCGATTCCAACTTTTTAAGCATCGGACTGAACGGTACGAAAACCATTGCTCCGGGAACAGCATTCTCGGCTCCTGGTGCCGCCGGCAATTATACACTTCAGGCGTGCGCAGACACATCTGGCGCGGTTCCCGCAGGCGGCCCAGTTACCGTGGGGAGCCCTCCATATACGAATGCGATTTTTGAGCTTAACAATAATGGAACTGGCGAGAGCA
>CAYORD010000113.1:0-2277 GCA_964406265.1 uncultured Candidatus Saccharibacteria bacterium
TTACCGAAGAGCAATACGTTCCTTATCTGTTTTCCCCGCTGGCTCAAGAATATTAAGGACGATCCGCCAGTCTACAAGCTTAATTGCGAAGATAGAATTGATATGTATACGCGTTTGCGGTTGGTCCGCTCCAATTTCCAACCTGCGTACAGCCAGAAGCGCCTTGCGACTCTTTCACGGCACCAAGAAGATACTGCTGTCCATCACTCCAATATGCATAAAATTGCGCGCCGCCACATCCGCTACCAACATAAGTGTTCCTTCCAGGGTCATATGCCACAGTCGGAATATCGCCGTCAATGATAAGAGCACCAAGTGGATTACAAACGAGATCATTCGTTTGTTGATTCACCCAGCAACTGCGATCACTTCCCGCGCCGCCAATCGGGTACGCGTTTTTATTGAAATAATAAAGTTCGAGCGCAGTTCGGATACTGCTAAGATCAGATTGGCGGCGCGCATCGCGCGCCCTGACGCGCGCAGCATTAAGACTTGCTAAAACTACAGAGGACAATAGCCCAATAATCGCGATGACAACAAGCAGTTCTATCAGTGTGAATCCTCTTGCGTTTCCCATATATCTATCCAGGAACAGTGAGCGACGTTCCGTGGGGAATTGGACCCCTGGCGTTTGAGCCGCCCGACATGATAAAAAAGACAGACAAGATAATCGCCACCGCTACAAATCCTATCAAAACATAGCTCGCCCGCTTTTCATCCTTGATATAACCGCCGGAATACTGCATAACCCATCGGACAATTTTCGGCGGTTGAGTTTGAAAAGATTGCACCGGGCGTTGGAACTCTTCGCTCTCAAATACTATTTTCGATGGCCCATTGTTTTGGTCCATGGATAATTATATTATAGCATCTACACCCCCTCCGCAAGGTACAAAGTAGAAAAGAGATAGTGGCTACTTCAAGTTTTTCTTTGGTGATTGGAAATGGCCATAAGTATGGCGATTAAAGTAAAGGTCGTAAGCGCCATTATGGGAATCGTGATGTAGCCGAAATTTAGTACAAAACGTTGCGAGCACGCTACGGAATAGCCTACGGCAGCGCAAGGTAGCTCGGGCGCAATGCCAATTTGTAGGAGATAATGATAACCCGCAACGACTGCACCTACGGAGGAAAGTGTAATACTACTGTAGATAGCGAGCGCTCCTTTTTTCTTCCAAAGCGCAATCCCCAAAAGAATTACTTGGGGGTACATAAAAATTCTCTGAAACCAGCAGAGCTTGCAAGGTTCGAAACCAGCAATTTCCGAGTAAAATAGGCTTCCAAGCGTTGCAATGAGTGCGATGACGAAAGAAAAAAGAATGGCATTTTTGCCGAAGAATTGAGTTAGCTTCTCGTTACGGATTACAAGCGATATGATGACAAGACCAATGACGACTTGACCGATTACAGCAAACGAAGAAAGTATTAAATTTACGATAGATACAAGCGTCATAAATAATTTATTAAGGAAGAAGACAACCAGTTTTTCCTGATAATTTCTGTAAAGAAACTTCGCCAGATTCCCTGCTTCCGTCGGCAAACTCCCAAGTGGGGTATCCGGTAACGTTCTTTTCTTGGCAGACAGCAAGCTGGTCCTTACCGTCGGGCGTAGAGCATTCTGTATAAGGAAGAAGTTTCGCCGATTTACCAAACATTGCTTTTTGGTTCTGACAATGCGGACACCAGAAAGCCCCGTAAAAAATAGCACCTTTGTCTTTTAAACATTGTGCGAATTCGTCTAATTTTCCCGGCTTGCCGTTTGCAGAAATTAAAAAGAAAATTCCAACTACAATTATCAATCCGGTAACAGACCAAACAAAAACTGTTTTTGTACCTTTTGACATAAAATTATTTTACCAAATTTTCCATTGGAACGCCTCGGGACTGCAACTCTTTCGAGTCGTGTTAGTATTAAATCAAATGTTTCTTAATAAAAGCGCGACCGGAACCGGACTTCAAATACTTCTCAAATTCAAATGCTTTGTATTTATTTGAAATTGCTATATAAAAATCTAATTTTATAGGTAGTCGATCTTTTGTTGCTGGAACATGACCCTTTTTATGTCTTTCCATTCGATCTTTTAAATCATTTGTGCATCCAGTGTACAACTCTCCATCTTTACACTCCAGTATATAGATATAGTACATACGAATATTGTACCCTGGCGGACTGCGTCCGCCGAAGGTCGCTCCAACGGCGAAGGTCTCCTTCGCTAATGCTACGGCGACCGAAGGCGGAGAGAGAGGGATTCGAACCCTCGGAGCCTTGCGGCTCGG
>CAYORD010000114.1:0-2258 GCA_964406265.1 uncultured Candidatus Saccharibacteria bacterium
GTCTTCCCAGTCGGGGCGGCTTGGATTAATTGAAGCTCCACATTTCATTTTTTTTTTTTTTTCAATAAATTCAAAAACCAGATCATTACTAACATAAAATGTTGTCTGCTCTTTATCAAACGATATGCCGCCGGAATAGACACCGTCGAGCGCAAGTATTACCACATGGTCTAGAGATGAATTTTCTGCCGTGTCTTTTAGTTGTTGCGCATATTTATATGATAAACGTACCTTGTCTGTCTTTTTCATACCAAGCATTTCTTTAACGGTTATAAGACCCATGGATCTCATAAAATAACGGGCACGAACTCCGTTTATAAACTGCGGATGAACATACCCGTGTTTTTCATCGCCAAAATGATGAAGATGACAATGCACATCAATAGTTTTCTGCGCGTGACTCATTGCGTAAACCCGCCTCTCAATTAGTTTTTCTGTGTAAAATAATAACTAATTAAAAAAGATTTGTCAATGGTTTAAAAAATCCCGACCATTGGTCGGGATTTGCACAAAAGCTACACAATTTCCTGCTTCTGTAGTTTGAGGACTTCCGTTGGTTTCGGCAGCGCGCGGCGATTTGTCTTACCGGTTCCAAGAAGGGGAATTTCCGGAAGTACGCATCGTACGCGCACATACGAAAGCGGATTAAATCCCGCTTCTTTCAAAACTTTGTTCGCGTCATCGCAGGTAATTGTTTCATCTTTCGTATATAGGCACAAAATGGCGGTTTCACCCTCTCGCTCTTCTCCGTGCACTGTAAGCACGGGTCCATTTTCATTTGAAGGCCAGCGAGTTATGAGTGCTTCTTCAACTGCAGGAATACTTATCATTTCGCCGCCTGATTTTAGAAAGAGCGATAATCGTCCGGTAATTATCAGTTCTCCGCGAGAGCTCAACATTCCGAGATCGCCCGTGTTGTACCACAATCTGTTTTCGGCATAAATTTTTGGGAACGGAACTTCTCCAAGGTATCCGACGGATACGCCTGGCCCTCGCACCAAAATCAACCCCTCTGTTCCGTGCGCACAAAATGTTTTTGTTTCCGGATGACCAATGCATATATGTGTGTTTTTGATCGGCCTGCCAACTCCTACCGCCGGCTCATCTAATCTGTTCACCGCGACAAGCGGCCCTGTTTCGGTGATGCCGTATCCCTCAAGCACCACTCCGCTAAGCTCTTGTGCGCGATCGCGAAGCGACTGCGGTGTTTTCTGCGCTCCCGCAAGAAACGCTCGCACGGTTTTAAAATCATCCGGTGTTCCGGCGGATATGATTCCGCTTAGAAAATCAGGCGTGCCCGGAATAAGCGTTGCTCTCCATTTACGAGCCTGCCTTGCAAGTCGACGCTATTTTTTTGGGTCAGCGTCATATGCGGTTCTTAGTCCGCCCACAAGGCAGAGCATCGCAATGAGGGTAAGCCCGAATGAGTGAAACGGGGGCAGAAATCCAAGCATGACGTCGTCTTTCGTACTCTCAATTGCTTCAAGCGCCCCGTCAATGTTTGAAAGAATGTTGCCGTGAGTGAGGCGCACGCCTTTTGGTGCTTTTTCAGAGCCACTCGTGAATAAAATTACGGCATCATCTTTTTTTGAAAGATGTAGGCCCAGAATTCTAAACAATAGAGAAGTGGGAAGACGTGAACGTATTTTTGCTTTTAAAAGCGAAGAGAGGCCGATACGCTTTCGCATCTCCTCAAGTGGCAGGATGATCTGTGCGGTTTCATTCGAGAGCATCACTTGTGCTTTATCAAGGAACGCGTCAGAGGTGAGAATTGTTTTTATTTCAGCAAGGCGGATTGATTCATCAAGCGGAGATTGTCCGTTTGTCCAGTTGAGAAATGCAGGCACTTTTCCCGAAAGCATTACCGCAAGCCCAGTAATGGTCGCGGCGACTGATGCGGGAAGCATGATGCCAACGCACTCACCCGGAAGTTCTCGCAGAATGTCGGAGAGCATAAGGGCTCGCTCCAGGGTTTGTCCGTAGGTAAGAATTCCTGCACGCTCATCTCCCAGAAATAAAATGTTGCAGTCGTAAGTGAATCAAATCCCAGGTCCTTCACAAGTTCTTGGTCAAGATGTATGTCTCCCGGTTTTTTATTCGCTTCGTTTGCAATATGCGTGCGCACTTTCTTATCAATTGAAGGGTCAATCGGGGTATTATCATGTTCGCTTATGCGTGCATTGTACGAAAACCCGCCGACATTCCAGGTATCGCGTCCGGAAATGAGAGGGTCAGGTGTTTGATGATACCATTTCTCA
>CAYORD010000115.1:0-2218 GCA_964406265.1 uncultured Candidatus Saccharibacteria bacterium
TGATACCACCCGCGGTGCAAACTAGCGACAATATTGTCACGTCCTCCCGCAATAATCCACCAGCCGCTCTGCGCGCCAAGATGTCTTGCTTGCTGAACATCCGGTGTATCTGGATAAAAACTCCGTATAAAATGTGTCAGTTCTGTTTTTGAGACAGATTTTGTTTTTGGATATCCAAGTGAAAGGTAAATTAAAACAAGGGCATCTTTTGTAAATTTTCCGTTTTGGTCGCGTAGTTTAGGCAATTTCACGCCGAATTTATTTAAGAACTTTTCGTGGGAAGCGCACAGTAAGTTATACTGCTGAATTATATCTTGTTCTTTTAGATGTGTTGGTTGCATAATCTTTTAGTTTTTGTGCGGTTTGTGTTTTGTGATTTTACTCAACAATAATTGTCCCAGTCATTGTTGAGTTAAGATGGTCGTGGTATTTCCAGGTACCGACTTTTTCAAACACAAAACGAAACTCATCTTTTCCACGCTGTTCCGTTTTATACTGGTCAAATTCCGGATAAAGTAGGTGCGTTGGATGTGCGCCGGAGGCAACAGACGCAGGTTTTCCGGTTTTGTTTTGGAAAATAACCATACCGCCTTTTTTAATCGTTACGGTATTCGGTGAAAAGCCGTTTGCGTCGTAAGTTATAGTGATTCTTTCTTGTGCAATAGGTTCTGTTTGCACATGCGGTACGGCTACTGCTCTAGTGTTTCTGTAATTGTAAAACATCCACACTCCAGCAATTATAACAATAATAATGATGAACCAAATCCCAACACCGCCTTTTTGCGAATTGTTCTGCATAATTTTTTATAAATGAATAATGTGGATAGTATAGCAAACAAAAATGGTACACTATGCACAGAGTAGTTGTTTTGAGAGTTAACCTTCAAAAATAAAGGATGATATGTTTTTTGTTATTGCGATACTGTTAAGTATCTTCTATGTTTCGCTCTTAGAGTGGATGCTTCACAGGTTTGTGATGCATCGACCGCTTCTCGGATTTATTTATCCATTTGAAGCGCACGCCAAGATGCATCACCGCATTTTTCGGGCGGATGATTCGTATCACCTCAAACGAGAAGAGGATAAACACAAAATTCCCATGGCGTGGTGGAACGGACCGGCGCTTATTTTTGCGACGACGCTTCCAGCCGTTCCGGTAGGGTGGTTCATTGGGCACTTGTTGCTTATTCCGATTGTCGGGGTCATATGCGCCGCGTACTACGGCGCGTACGAATACTTGCATTGGTGCATGCACTTGCCACGCAAACGGCTTGTGGAACGCTCGGGCGTATTCTTTCGCCTGAACGGACACCACCTTCTGCATCATCGGTATATGAACCGCAACTTCAATGTGGTTCTTCCTGTCGCGGACGCGCTGTTAGGGACGCTCCTTCTGCGTTCAAAGGCGCGCTTCGCGCAAGCGGTCGGTCCTTCGCTTCCGAATGTACAGCCGCGCTCCGACTTCGCGTCGGAGCGCGCGTAAACATTTGAAAGTTTTTCACAAACCCGCCAATCGTTGGCGGGTTTTTATTTTCGTTACGCCACTAAGTCGTTCTTAGATTTTATATCTACGCCGCTTTGTAACACCCTTTCAAACACGGCCGCCGCAGTGGCGACTATGGTAGAAATAAAAGTAGACAAAATGCCGATGGAGATAAAGCCCGCAGGATCGTCGTCTTTGTTGTGAGATGTCATTATGAACAGGACTGCAATTACAATTAAGACGCTTAATATGATTGCGCAATATTTTATATTTCTTAAAGACTTTACGGATTCTAGTGAAAATGCTTTATTTTGCCCGATATATCCAAGTAGTTTAAACGCCTGATACAGCGCAACGAAAAACGCGATAGATGATAAATACCCATAGATTATGAACGGGTCGGCATAAATACTAAACAGGTCTAAGTTTGTGGCTCTCCCTTCGGTCAAGGGAAACCGGATCATAATGGCCAGCGCCGCGATGCCCAGAGTCACAATGACCACCTGAAGAAATATCGTTGGACTTTTTTTCATAAAGGCGACTTCATTTCCCAACTGGCGGTGAGTGTATCACCTTTGCGCGAACCCACTTCGCACGCGCGGAGCGCGTGGTGGCTTGAAACTACCTCGTACGCTCCGATTGCGCTGTGATGCGAACCAATGCGCCTCGGCCGCGCTCGCCAAGCTCGCGCGGAGCAAAACCCAAAAATTTCCTATCATTTTTATTTGCGGCTCC
>CAYORD010000116.1:0-607 GCA_964406265.1 uncultured Candidatus Saccharibacteria bacterium
AAGCCCTTTCGCCGATCGAGAAACACCGCCGAGCAACCCAGCAGTTGCGAGATGAAACACGTGGTCAGGTTGCACTATGCGTATTATTCTTTTCAAGCCCTCAACGTCAGCAATATCTGCCTCGTGAACAGTTATTTCGGAAAGAATATCCTTGATCCGCCATGTATCAGAACCATTCCTTACAAGAACATGCACGGAAAAACCATCCCGCACTAATCTTCGGGCTATATGGGAGCCGACAAACCCTGTGGCGCCGGTAATAAAAGATATCTGCCTCATAGAATCATGCACTCTGCCAGCCGCTCTTTTTAGGAATTTCTTTTGATTCGGGGAGCGGCTCTGTGTGCGGCATGTTTTTTAGAAATTCTTCCCGCGAGAGATAGGGCGACATGTCTTCAATGGGTCTTCCGAATTCAAGCTTCGGGTTGAGCTTTTGATTTATGTCAATCTGGACATCGCAAAGAATCGGACCTTTGTGCTTAAGGGCTTTTTCTATGCCTTTCCTCACGTCGCGCGGTGCTTTAATCGCGAACGCGGGTATTCCATAACTTTTGGATATTTTTACAAAATTAGGAGCCGTGTATCCTCCTTTTGCGCTTGATGCATA
>CAYORD010000116.1:617-1114 GCA_964406265.1 uncultured Candidatus Saccharibacteria bacterium
AAAATAGAGATCCTGGAATTGTTTTATAATCCCCATGCTGCGATTGTTCATGACAAAAATTTTGACTGGCACACCACAATGTTTGAGCGTCTGAAGTTCCTGCAGATTCAGCTGGAAACCACCGTCACCAGTGATGCAAATCACCTGTTTTCCATTGAGCGCGAGCGAAGCGCCTATCGCGGCCGGAAATGCATACCCCATTGCAGAATTACCCATTGAGTGAATCACTCGCTGGCCCTCTTTCGCTTCAAAGGATTGGATTGTCCACACGAGGGTCCCTGCCGAATCAACGAGGACCGTATCGTTCGGTCTAAGCGCCTCGGAAAGGTTTTTCAGAAACACATGCGCGCTTATTACTTTCTGGATAAAGTATTCCGGGAGTACCGAGGGGTAATTCTTTTTCCATTCTTTTGTTTCGCGTATCCATGGAGAGATACCGCTCGTTGAGTTCTCATGGATCTTTCCGTTAAAAATTTTTAGGAATTTTTTAATATCCA
>CAYORD010000116.1:1124-2203 GCA_964406265.1 uncultured Candidatus Saccharibacteria bacterium
GGATAAGCCACGTCCTTTGAGGATTTCGTTTCTGTCAATATCCACCATCACTTTCTTCGCGTTACGCGCAAACGCGGCAACCTTTCCGCCTGTTTGCCGCGTGTCCATGCGGGAGCCGACACAGATGAGAAGGTCGGAATTCTGAACAGCAAAGTTTGCGCCGCGATTGCCGTATACTCCGATTTGGCCCACCATATGCGGATGATTATGCGGCAAAAGATCAAAACCGCCCCACGAAACAACGACGGGTATGCCAAGATTTTCCACAAATGCGCGCGCTTCTTTTTCGGCGCCGGCCAGCCGCACGCCGCTGCCCAGAAGTATAATGGGCCTCTCTGATTTTTTTAAAAGCCCGATAATCTGATAAATCTTCTTTTCTACCGCCCGCGAAGAATCCTCTTTGGCGGTAAATACTTTGCTTTGAGTAAACCCTCTGAGTTTCTTCGGATTGATGTCGGCCACCTGTATGTCAACCGGAATATCCAAGAGCGTGGGCCCCGGCCTTCCTTCCCTCGCGAAATAATACGCTTTGTCCAAATAGTATTTTATGTCTTCCGGCTTCGTTACCGCCGCGGCAAACTTGGTAACCGTCTTCACTATTGAAACAATGTCTGTCTCCTGAAATCCCACTTGCCGTGGTTTTGTTCTTGCTGCAGAAATAGATTCTTTTGTGTTTACCTGCCCTGTAATATAAAGAGAGGGGACGGAATCAAACCAGCTTCCGCATATTCCCGTGATTAAGTTCGTTGCACCCGGACCGCTCGTGGCCATCGCAACTCCGATACCCTTGCCAAGCCGGGAATATGCCTCTGCCGCCATAGCAGCGGCTTGTTCGTGTTGCGTGCACACATGACTCAAGTCTCCGCGCTCGTCCGCCCTTCTCCCCAAAGAATCCACCACATGCGCGATAGCGCCACCAGTAACAAGAAACACATGCTTCGTGCCGCGGGACGCAATGTAGTCAACTACATAGTCTGCTAATTTCATACCGCAAATACTAGCATCAGAAAAAGAGCGAGGAAGATTGACAAAAATGAAACAAACTTATACAAATGCTCTAGATGTAGCAACCACCGCAG
>CAYORD010000117.1:0-2191 GCA_964406265.1 uncultured Candidatus Saccharibacteria bacterium
TCAACCCTCGGTAATCCACTCTATGTTGCGGCATATCTTTCTTTCAATATCTTCCTCGCTGCTTTTTTGTGGTTTTATACGCAATCAGTGGTGATGAGGTGGATTTTAAGTGCCGTGTTTTTGTTTGAACTTCTTATCTTTTTCTTGACCGGCGCGCGTGGGGCTTTCGTGGGAATACTTGCTGGCATGGGAGCGGTTCTTGTTCTCTCTCTCTTTACGATAGAGGGGATGAAGAAAAAGCTTATTGTAGCGGGCGCCATCATTCTCCTGTCGTCCGTGCCGATATTTTTGAATATTTTCCGAGAAGTTCCTTTTATAGAAAACCACAGCGTTCTTTCGCGGTTTGCCAATATAACGCTTGATGCGGGTAAAGCCCGTTTCACACTCTGGAGTATAGCCGTAGACTCATTTAAAGAGCGCCCGATCCTTGGGTGGGGGATGGGAAACTTCGATGTTCCTTTTTCTAAATATTACAATTCTAAAATGTTTGTGCAGGAGCCCTGGTTTGACCGTACCCATAATATGCCTCTTGAATGGCTGGTTACCGGAGGAATTGTTGGTTTTTTGGCATACCTGGCTCTTTTCCTCTCAATCATTCCTGCGCTGGTGCGCGGGGTAGGGCACGGTATTTTACAGAAGCGGACAGCGCCGATTTTTATCGGTATGTTTGTTGCGTATCTTGTTCAACTTCTCTTTGTCTTTGACACACTTTCAACCTATCTGATGTTCACATTGATGCTCGGATTTTTACACGCGGTAAGCGTGTCCGATGAAGAAACGTGGCTAAAGAAAAACACCCTTGTTCTATCATCCGCCTCTCTCCACGAGGAAACGCCGCGCGAAGGATACTTTTCAAAGAAACGCATGCGGGAATTGCAAAAAGAGATAACAAGAGCAGCGAGTATGTTGCGCGTTTCTCTGTGGCGTGCGATACCTATCGCAAGTGTCTTTTTCGCGATTCTCATACTTATCGCAATGATAAATATTCGTCCATTTATGGCGAACAAAGCGCTGCTTATCACGCTTCGCCTATTGGGTGGCCAGCAATTTGTTGATGCTCAAAAAGGTCTTGAGAGAACGCTCAATCTTGCAAACGGCACCATCGGCATAACAGAGATACGGGAGCAGGCGACTTTTGAGGTCTATAAAACGCTCTCTAATAAAGAGGTGCTAGAAAAACCCGGAGCAAGAGAACTCTATAACCTTACCGTCGAGGAATTAGAAAAACAGGTTGCGGAAAATTCCGAAAAGAACCTAAAAATAAAACACAATATATTGCTCGGACAGCTCTACGGTTCTTATGCTTTTCTCTACAACGATAAAAACGCGCTTCAGTTATCTATCGGTCAGTATGAAAAGGCGGTTCAGTTTGCTCCTCGATATGTCGGCATGTATCCGGTTATAGCGAATGTTTTCGCCAGGTCAGGGCAAATTGACCTTGCGCTCAATTACATAAAAAAGGCAAAGGAACTAATAATTGAAGCAGGAATATATAATCCGCAGATTTTTTATAGCGAACCTCTTTTTGATGTTTCCATCGAGCGTTACGACGAAGCATACGAATCTCTTGCGTGGATAATCGAGAACTATGGCGGCGAAGAAAAACGTCTTGATGTGGACATGATGGAAAATATTGTGAGCCAAGCGAGTTCTCAAGGAGGGAAAGTGGTTCCCTTTCTCGAAAAAGTAAGTTTGCTTGACAAGAGCCTTGTTTCCGCGCCCCTTCTTTTAGCCCAAATCTATGCAGTATCAGGGGATGCGGGGCGTGCTCGAGTTTCCGCCACAGAGGCGCTTAAGCGGGACCCTTCAATACAAGACAGGATAGACAAATTTTACAAGGCGTTGGATGTAGTTGCCGCGTCTTCTTCTTCGGAAGTTCTCCTAAAACCAAAGGAAAGTTAGGGATATACACAGAAAATATAAACTTTCTTGGCACGGCGTATGGTATTATAAAGGGAACAGCGATATTAGTAGGGTTTTACTTTTTTAAATTAGTATGAATTTATCCAAGAATAATCTTCAAAGAAAAGCGTACGATTTCGGTGTGTTTCTCAAAAATACTTCTTATAATCTGTATTCAAAGCGAGGTTCGCTGCTCAAGAAGGTTGCGAGCAGTAATCTGTATGCAAAGCGCGGTATAGTGCTTGAGAAAATTCTTGCTAACCCAAAGAAGTCCTTTATCGTGACGGTA
>CAYORD010000118.1:0-527 GCA_964406265.1 uncultured Candidatus Saccharibacteria bacterium
CATTATCGAAGTGGAAACTATAAAAAACTTGTTTTTTATTAGCCATAAATTTAATATTTTAATTCCTTTAAATACCCCTCGACTTTTTTATCTATTTCCGCGCGTTCTTTCTCCGTAGCGGCAAGCTCTTTGCGGACGGCTGAAACATCAACCTCTTCTTCTTTGTCGCCATTTTCAATATAGCGGCGGACATTAAGATTGAAATCGTTTTTTTCATTTTCTTTTCTGATACATTACCCTAATATCTTGTCTCATCAAATACACTTGCCAACAGGCATAAAGCACATACAACCAAAAAAATATGCTTATACCCAATGATACCCAAAATATTATATTATTCAACTTTAACCACTCTGCTAAATGATGTTTTTACAAATCCCTGTGTTTTGAAATTTCTTGGCTCTCTCACATCAATAACTATGCATGGCTCTCCTGAATCACAGACAGAATTTCCATTTCCCTGTATCTGATGGTCGCAGGTTATGATAAAATCAGTTCTTTTACAAGCCCATTCATCCCTTTCCCAT
>CAYORD010000118.1:537-2188 GCA_964406265.1 uncultured Candidatus Saccharibacteria bacterium
TTGCCAACCATCGTATGCCTTCATGATTTTGGTAATATCCTGTACGCGAAGCGAATTTTGGTTTTTCCCCTCGGAGAAATCTTTTTCGGCGTCAATTATAAGAACCTTGCTCTTGCGGTTCTCCGACTTGTTTTTATTGAAAATGAGAATCGCGGCCGGAATACCGGTGCCGTAGAAAAGTTTGGACGGAAGAGCGATAACTGCCTCAATTAGATCGCGCTTGAGAATTTGCTCCCGGATGCGCCCCTCTGCGCCGCCTCGGAAAAGAACTCCGTGTGGCAGAACAATACCTGCCCGACCGTTTGAGTTCATGGATTTTATAATGTGGAGTACGAAAGCGTAATCGGCATTACTCTTTGGCGGCAATTCGTACCCTTCCAATCGGCCATATCTTTCTTTAAACATTTCGCTCTCCCAATCGCTGATTGAGTAGGGCGGATTCGCTACGCAAATGTCGAATGTTTTTAAAGTTCCATTCGGATTCAAGAACTGCGGATTTGCGAGAGTATCGCCACGCTGAATATCCGCAGCATCAAGGCCGTGGAGGAACATGTTGATTTTTGCGATCGCGAACGTGCCGATATTTATTTCCTGCCCGTAGAGATAAAGAGTCCGCGCAATTTTCTCGCCCTCTTTTTCTTTCAAATGATGGTATGCCTCAAGCAGGAAGCCGCCCGATCCAACGGTGGGGTCGTATATATGATCCTTCTTGTGCGGATTTAATATTTGAATAATGACACGCTCAACTTCTCGCGGGGTGTAGAACTCGCCGCCTTTTTTCCCGGCATCCGCAGCAAACTGCTTGATGAGATACTCGTACGCGTCCCCGAGAAGATCGGAGTTGATGTAGGTATCGCCGAAATTGTATTGCGAGAAGTGATTGATGAGGCGCTGAATAGTTTCGTTCGGGAATTTGTCTTTATGGGCGAAATCAAGGTCGTCAAAAATTTTGTCGAGCTTCGGACTGTTCGCATTCGTGAGCTTGTCAAAAATTCCGTTAAGCTTGGGGCCGATATTCTCCGCCTGTTCCTCAATAACCGACCACCGACAATCCTGCGGCACTTGAAAGCGGTGGTTGTAATCAGCGCGGGCGATGGTTTCATCTTTGTATTCCTCCATCACGCGCTTATATTCCTCATCCCATACGTCGCTGATGCGCTTATAGAAAAGAAGGCCGAAAATATATTTTTTGTAGTCCGAGCTGTCAATCTTTCCGCGAAGAATGTCCGCGCTCTTCCAGAGAAATTGCTCAAGCTGTGGCAGGGTGAGCTTGCTGCCCATTTTGTCCACGATGGCTTGAATATCCTGGGGGCGGTATTTCCGGTCGCCGCGCTTACCGGCTCGCAAAGGCACTAAGATACCATCCTTTTCCCAGTTACGGAGGGTGTCCGGGTGGATATTGAAAATCTCCGCTACCTGGCTGATAGAGAGCAATTCCGGCTTTCCCTTAAGTTTTGCTTGGATGTCTTTACGCATATCGTTAATCCTATTCTAATCGATCTAATTTGTAAAGTCAATACCTTCATAGGTTATCATAGGTCATACAAAAAATATACGCTGAAAATTCAGCGATTTAAGAAATTTGAGACAAAATTAAATACGCCACGCGGGTGGCGTATTCGCGGCCTATTTGATTTTGGCCCTTCGGCTT
>CAYORD010000119.1:0-2161 GCA_964406265.1 uncultured Candidatus Saccharibacteria bacterium
CTATAATTTTCTGCCTTTCAGTATCGTTCATTAACCCTCCTTGTGTGCTTTTTTTTTTTTTTTTTATACTCTTTTTGGAGTTTTTTGCAATAGAAGCGTTTGTGTGAGCCAAAACGCTACGTGCTACACTGATGATATGAATCAAGCAATCGCGCTCAAACAACTGGAAGAGTTAAAAAAACTCTGCGGCAAGCCGATGCGGCTTGCCGCAGAGGGGTGGGGGAGCGAATGGCAAACGCTCATTGCAATTATTCTTTCCGCGCGGACGCGCGATGAAACGACCATTAAAGTATGCAAAAAGTTGTTTGCGAAATACGAAACAGCCGCCGCGCTCGCTCGCGCTCGCGCGGATGATGTAGCGGACATAATTCGCCGCGTGAATTTTTATCGGAATAAAACGAAAAATATAATTGCATGCGCGCAGGTGCTCGCTGGCGAATATGCCGGCGCGCCGCCGCACGACATTGCGCAGCTGGTAGCGATCCCCGGGGTGGGGCGCAAGACGGCAAATGTGTTTCTCGCCGAGTACGGCGCGCCGGCGATTGGCGTGGATACGCATGTCTCATACATTTCGCAAAAGCTCGGTTGGACAACACACCAAGACCCCGCAAAAATTGAAAAGGCTTTGGAAGCACTGTTTCCGCAAAAATTGTGGCGTATTTTGAATCAAACGCTAGTCCGCTTCGGCAAGTCGCACACGAGCCGTCTGGAGAAAGATGAATTGCTTGAGCGGATTAAAAATGCCGCATAACTGGTTACTGCGCATTGTTTGAGTTTGTATTGCTTTTTTCTTGTTTTTTCTTATGATGACAAACAGATATAGAAAAACAGGAGGTTTATGGAAAAAAATATTCTGCGAGTTCATTTCACCGAAGAAGCGTTGGCGCAATGCAAAAAGAGCGTCAAAACAGTTCTTGTGCAGTGTACCAATGATGAAGTGAAGTATCTACAAGCGGCAATTTCAGAAGGGAGAATAAACGGGTGTTCATCGGTGGGGGAACGGCGATGTTTCTTCGGTACGCTCGCACAATTTCGCGGCGTAGAGATTGTCGTATGTAAAGAAGGATTCGGATTGCCCTTCGAAACTGTGAGCGATATTGAGTACTTTTTCTTTCAGATTTGCAGTTCATCTGCAAATACGCGGCAAACGCCGGAGAATAACACATTCGCATTTCTTTTGTTGATATGGTTGGATGAAGTGGTATTGTCTCGAAGTCCGAAAGATCCGACATTGCAAACGCCAACCCTTTAGAAAAGAAGATTGTCGGATTGCTTAAACGATTGATGAGCCTCTAACAGCCGCTCCCAATCGCGCACGCGGCTTCGCCGCGTGCTTTTTTATGAAACTCTCGCCACAAAAAATCCTGCGCTTTCAGAATATTGTCTGGATGCAGTATCAAAAATACAAACGGAGGTTTCCGTGGCGGCAGACGCGCGACCCGTGGAAGATTTTGGTATCCGAGGTGATGCTTCAACAAACGCAAGCGCCTCGGGTCGCGCCGTTTTATAAAAGATTTGTAAAAAAGTTTCCAACACCACGCTCGCTCGCGCAGGCACCGCTCAAAACAGTGCTTCACTACTGGAGCGGGCTCGGGTACAATCGCCGCGCGCTTCACTTGAAGCGCGCGGCGGAAATGATTGTGTTAGAATATGGCGGGGAAACCCCGCGCGGCTTGCAAAAACTGGACGCACTGCCAGGGATTGGCGCAAACACGGCGGCGGCAATCCTCGCATACGCGAGGAACGAGCCGGTTGTTTTTGTGGAAACAAATATCCGCACGGTATTTCTGTATCATCTTTTTCAGAAGAGAAAGAGAGTGAAGGATGCAGAGATTTTGGAATTGGTGCGGCAGACATTACCAGTGGGCATGCGACACCCGATGTTGGGGGTTTCAAACATCGGGTGTCGTTCTGCGCGAGATTGGTATT
Organism: uncultured Candidatus Saccharibacteria bacterium; assembly: GCA_964406265.1. Classification (GTDB taxonomy): domain Bacteria; phylum Patescibacteriota; class Minisyncoccia; order Phycocordibacterales; family UBA10002; genus UBA10002. The sequence goes on from CAYORD010000119.1 coordinate 1,930, forward strand.
CGGCACTGATGGACTACGGCACATACCTCAAACAAACGCACGGCAACCCAAATGCGCGGAGCGCGCAGTATGCGAAACAGACGAAGTTTACGGGCTCGCGCAGGGAACTACGCGGAGAAATTCTCCGGCGCGCGCTCGCGGGGACGCTTCGCGCGCGTGATTTCCCCACCGGCATTCTTGCCGATTTAGCGCGCGAGGGCTTTTTACAAAAACACGGCAACGCGTTCCGTGT
>CAYORD010000120.1:0-2142 GCA_964406265.1 uncultured Candidatus Saccharibacteria bacterium
ATTGAAAAATATTTATATATTTCAGGAAATCTATTTTGCAATACCAAATGCATCAGTTGGCTGCCGATTCCCACGCTCCTGTATTCTTCAAGCACAAAAAGTTCCGAAATAAATATTGAGTCGGGGAAATTATGGTGCTCTTCGTTAAAAAGTTCACAAAAAACATATCCGACTATTTTATTATCGTCTTCTGCAATCCATAACAGATTATTGCTGATAGCCTTCCGGATGTCCGCTTCAATTTCCCGGGCAGACTTGGTCTCGTCAGATTTATTAAAAAGTGAGCTAAGAACAAAAATATCTTGCCTGTCATTTTTATTTGCCAAACGAAAAGATGCCATGGTAACGGAGGCGAGAGGATTCGAACCTCTGAGGGGTTTTAAAGCCCCTAACTCCTTAGCACGGAGCCGCTTTCGGCCACTCAGCCACGCCTCCACTATTATTTTATTGACTGCAACGAATATTTTAACCTATCTAACAAATGTCTCTTTTTTGTATATTCATTCTTCAACTCTTTCTCTCTACGAAAGGCATCTTGCTTGTCTCCAAACGCCTCATAATATATCAGATTCCATGGTCTTTTGTTCTTTGTCGAAAAAACCTTTCCGCTGTTATGCTCTATCATCCGTTTCTTTAAGTCGCTAGTGCAACCAATATATTTTGTACCACTGGTATTACTCTTCAGTAAATAGATGTAATACATAACAATTACTTGTCTCAGCCCCTCGGCCGTAGCCCGGCCTACGGGCGAGGCACGCCTCCACGATTAGTATCGAGTATCCAGTATCGAGTATTTAGGAAAGACGATACCGCCGACCAGTTAATATAAGCACATTTTTCGTCATTTTTCCAGTATTCTTCTTCCCATGAAAATCGCCCGCGATTGCGCTTGCAATCGCGGGCGATGGAGAAAAATGCGCGTTTACCAGATTTCCGCGCATTCGGATTCTGGACGATGCATCGCGCACCCTTCTTTGCACCCGAACGCTTCGTGGAATTCGCGCATATTGGAAAGCGGCACGTTGACGCGCAAGTGCTTCGGCGAATGCGGGTCTATCGTGAGATATTGCCGCGCCAATTCATCGCGGATGTGTCCTCCCTCGCAGTGCGCGTAATTCAAAAAGAAACGCTGTTCCGGAGTCAGTCCATCACTCTTTTCCGGCCTGCCTTTCCGCGCAAGCGCCTTTTGAAGCGCCTCGTAGGCAATCACAAGCCCGCCGAGGTCGGCGATGTTCTCGCCAAGGGTCAGCTCGCCGTTCACCGGAAGCCCCAGCACGGTGCATGCGCTGAATTGCTTCACGATGATAGTGGCGCGCTCGGTGAACCGCTTTCTGTCTTCTTCGGTCCACCATTCGCAAAGGTTCCCCGTTTCGTCGTACTTGCTTCCCTGGTCGTCAAACCCATGAGTGAGCTCATGCCCGATGACCGCGCCGATACCGCCATAATTCACTGCGTCATCTGCTTTCAGGTCAAAGAACGGCGACTGGAGAATTGCGGCGGGAAATACGATTTCGCACAACTGCGGGTCGCAGTACGCATTCACCGTCTGCGGCGTCATGTACCATTCGGTGCAGTCAACCGGTTGGTCAATTTTCTTCATCATGCGCGCAAACTCAACCATCTTTCCGCGCAGGTACGCATCGGCGTAGGCAACCCCATGGGCAATATGGAAGGCGCCGTAATCGCGCCAGACTTCCGGATAGCCGAGTTTTTTCCTGAATGTGGCGAGTTTTTTCACCGCGCGCGTTTTCGTCTCTTCGCTCATCCACGGAAGTTTCTTCATGCGGTCTTCGTAAACAACAATGAGGTCGTCCACCAATTCATTCACGCGCTGTTTTGCTTCCGGCGGGAAATGCCGCTCCGCATAGAGTTCTCCGAGTGCCTCGCCAAGCACGGCGTTAATGACACCGAGTACGCGTTCCCATCGGGGCTCTTGCTCGTCCACGCCGGTGAGAACTTTCCCGTAAAAACCGAACTGAAGATCGGCAAAATCGCGCGGGAGGAGCCCCGCGATGCCGTCAATGAAATGCCAGCGCAGATACGCTTGAAGCGCCTTAGACAGAGAAAAGTCACCAACGGCGGCACGGATGATTTTTTCGCATTCTTCAAGAAAAAGCGGCTGGCGCGCAATCATATAGCAGG
>CAYORD010000121.1:0-509 GCA_964406265.1 uncultured Candidatus Saccharibacteria bacterium
GCATCTCCCCCTTGATAAGGGGGAGTACCCCGAGCTTGCGAGGGGGGAGGGGGTGGTTTGCGTCTTACAAAGAAACCCCTCCGCCTCGCGGACTCGGCACCTCCCCTTAAGTAAAGGGCAGGAGGGGAAGATACGAATCCTATGCGAGCTTTTTCGCCTTCTCCGCCACCATACTGACCGTGTTGTTGCGGTTGGAGATGCGGCCTTTGAGCGCAACGAGCGCGTCGGGTGAAAAGAGCGCTTTGTGTTCGTTCCAAGTCCGCGGAAAGACGACGACTTCAATGGAGCCGGAAAAGTCGGCGAGCGTCAAAAATGCCATAATTTCGTTTTTCTTGGTGATAATTGTTTTCACTTCCTGCAAAATACCGCCGACCACGACCACCATTCCTTCTTTGTATTCTTCTTTTGCGCGCCGGATGTTTACTTCGCGCTTTTCGAGCACAGCGCGAAACTTATCAAGCGGGTGTCCTGAAACATACAGCCCGAGCAACTCCTTTTCCCACGCGAGC
>CAYORD010000121.1:519-2117 GCA_964406265.1 uncultured Candidatus Saccharibacteria bacterium
GGCGCCGCATCCGCAAGCCGTACACCGGCGCTTGCGGGCAGTGCGCTAAAAAGAGACGCACCCGAATGCACCCCGCTTTCTTTTCCGTATTGGAGCAAAAGTTCAATGTTTGCAAGCATCTGACCTCGTTCGCCAAATTCGTCCATTGCCCCGCTTTTTATGAGCGCCTCAAGCGCTTTTTTATTTAGATTCCGGTCTTTCACGCGCTCCAGAAAATCTGAAAGATTCTTAAACGGACCGCGTGTGGCACGCTCGGTAATAATTGACTGCGCCACCCCCTCGCCGAAGTTTTTGATAGTCGTGAGACCGAAGCGTATTTCATCCCCTCCTCGGTTGAGGAGGGGTGCCGTAGGCGGGGTGGTGGCGTTCCTCTTCACCACAGTAAAACCAGAATAACTCTCATTAACTGATGGTGGTAAGACGGCAATATCCATTCGCTTGCATTCCGCAACGGTCTCGCCGATTTTTTCCACATCCCCCGAATCCGCCGTAAGCACCGCCGCCATATAGATAGCGGGAAAGTTCGCTTTCATATACGCGGTCTGGTAGGCAACTTTGCCGTAGCTTGCGGCGTGCGCCTTGTTGAACCCGTACGCCGCGAACGGCTCAATCAATTTCCACAACTGTTCCGCTTTTTCTTTTGTCGCGCCATTTTTAATAAACCCATCAATCAATTTCACGCGCTGTGCCTCCATTTCCGCCGGAATCTTTTTGCCCATCGCTTTGCGGAGCTTGTCCGCCTCCAGCCACGAATAACCGCCGAGATGTATCGCCGTTAAGAGCACATCATCTTGATAGGTAATCACGCCGTATGAATCCGCCAAAATGTCTTTGAGCCGCGGGTCAAGGTAGGAAATAAGGCGGGCGTTGTGTTTGCGTTCAATGTATTGCGGAATCGTTTCCATAGGACCCGGGCGATACAGTGCAACCATCGCATTGATGTCAAGAATAGAAGTCGGTTTGAGTTCTTTGAGATAGCGCGTCATACCGTCTCCGTTTAATTGGAAAAGCCCGCCTGTCTCGCCGCGCGCGAGCATTTCAAATGTTTTCTTATCGTCAATTGGAATATTTTCTATATCTATGATAACGCCTTCCTGCTCCTTCGCGCGCGTCACCGCATCCGCGAGAATAGCAAGATTTTTAATGCCGAGAAAGTCAAACTTCAAGAGGCCCGCGTCTTCAATCGCATGCATATCATACTGAGTAATAAGCTTTCCGCCTTTTGGGTCCAATTGTAACGGCGCATAATCGGTGAGCGGAGTTGGGGAAATAACGACTCCCGCGGCGTGAACGGAAATGTGCCGCGCGCATCCTTCAATCTTTTTCGCCATATCTATAATCTGCTTTGTGTCTTCGTCGTCTTTGTAGAGTTTTGCGAGTTCGGGCACCATTTCAAGCGCACGCGCAATAGACATCGGGAATCCCTGCGAGCCGAACGGAATCAGTTTTGCGATGCGGTCGCCTAGAGAATAATCAAACCCCATCGCGCGCGCCACATCGCGCACACTCCCGCGCGCCATCATCGTGCCGAAGGTTCCGATTTGCGCCACTTTGTCGGCGCCGTATTTTTGTTTTACATATTCAATCATCTCGTCGCG
>CAYORD010000122.1:0-2104 GCA_964406265.1 uncultured Candidatus Saccharibacteria bacterium
CCTCCCCCGCCTAATGGGGATTGACGCAACTGTCTAGACGAGAATCTCTTTTACCTGCGCGACTACATAGTCGCGCTCTTTTTTTGTCATTCCCGCATACATGGGGAGCGCGATAGCGCGGGAGAGGATGTCTTCGGCGACGGGAAAGTCTCCATTTTTGTAGCCGAACTTTTTTTGATACACCGGCTGGAGATGGCATGGCGGCCAATAGAGAGAACCCGTCGCGATGCCGCGTTCTTTGAGTGCGGCGACAATGCGCTTTTTCTCCTCCGCACTTGGAAGAAGTAGAAGATACTTGTAGTAACTGTGGATTGTTTTTGGCGGAAGCGGGAAAGGTTTGACATTGGGAAGTTTACCGAACGCCTTGTTGTACGCCGCGGCTATCGCCATCCTTTTCTTTACGATTTCCTTGAGCCGTTTCGTCTGTGCAAGCCCCATGATTGCCTGCGGCTCCGAAAGCGACCAGTCGTTGCCGAGCAGGTCTTGAATCCCCCGCTCTTTGCTTTCGCCGTGAAAACGCACCGAGCGGGCATACGCGACAAGTTTCGGGTCATTTGTCGTGAGCATCCCGCCCAAGCCGCCCGAAGTGATGACTTTTGTCGCGTAGAAGGAAAACGCCGCCGCGCTCCCCCACGCGCCCGCGGGAATACCCTTGCGTGAGGCACCGTGCGCGTGCGAGGCGTCTTCAACAAGAAAAAGTTTGTTCTGTTTTGCGATTTTTTTAATCTCCTCTATGTGCGGCGTGATGAGCCCACCCAAGTGAACTAAAATAATGCCTTTGGTTTTCTTCGTAATTCTCTTTTTCAAATCAACAGGGTCAATGCAAAGCGTCTCCGGATGCATATCGGCAAGCACGGGCATCCCGCCCGCGAAAATCACTGCGTTTGAAGTGGCGACAAAAGTGTTCGTCGGCGTTATCACTTCCCTGTCGCGCACATCATAGTATTCAAAAATCGCTTGCAACACGGAGGTCGCGGAATTCATACCCACCGCATACTTCGTCCCCGCTACCTTCGCGAACCCGCGCTCAAACTCCGCCAAAAATGGCCCGTTCCACAGACGCCCCGAGCGGAGTGCTTTCTCCGTATTCTTCAAAATCGTCCTTATGTCCGCTTCGGGGAGATAGGGTTTGGTGGATGGAATGTTCATTTCAGAAAATTAGGTTTCCTAATCTTGAATGTCGGGTATTTCCGACACCTCACCGCATATTGGATTCCAACAACGGATTACTCGTTTTCCATCATCCACAGTATAAGAACGAACTTCACCCATACTTCTTATCTCAGCTGCATGAGCGCGCTCAATAACGGCGTTTCCATCTTTACATTTTGGACAAGTGGTTTTTTCCATAAATTTACTCCTATGTTTAATAAATAAAAACGACGATACTCTCACGATAACAATTCTCTGATCCCTCCTTGGAGAGTAATTTTTGGCTTCCAACCGTAGCCTTTCCACGCTTTCGCTATTTATAACCATCTATCGGCGGCGATTGTCTCTTTGGGGACTTTTTGTGAAATGATTTTTGGCGATTTTCCTATACTCCGCTTCGCCTCCGCCACCATAATCCGCGCAATGTCTTTTATGGAAGTCGCCGTGCCCGACCCTGCATTTATAACAACCTGTCTCCTATCGCTTATTTCTTGTCTCTTGAGGATAAGCGCAACGAGCCACGCAATGTCGCGCACGTGCACGAAATCGGCTTTTTGTCTGCCGCCGTTCATCAACACAAGTGGCTTCCCATTTCGCGCATTTTCCGCGAACACACTGACTACATTCCTTCGCAAAACCCCTGCGCCAACGCCGTAAATATTCGCTGGTCGCAAAATCACAATCCTCGTCCTGTCTCCTGTCTCTTGCCTGCCCCGCTCTTTCTTTGGGTAAGGGCGGGGTCCCTTGTCTCTTAATTCCTCCTCCGCAAGCGCTTTTAGGGCGCCGTAGAAATTATCCGGCTGTAATTCCATATCTTCGCGGAGCGGGCGCGGGCGCTTGGCGAAGTTTGAATATACCGCCTGTGTTGAGAAATGAATGACGAGCGGAATCTTGTGTTCCTCCGCCGCACGACGGACATTGCGGCTGCCTATGACTATCGCGCGAAGCGCTT
>CAYORD010000123.1:0-2054 GCA_964406265.1 uncultured Candidatus Saccharibacteria bacterium
GTGGGGCCGATGACGTTTGGCGAGCAGGAGGAGATGGTATTTCTCGGGCGCGAGCTTGGCACGAGCCGCAATTATTCGGAGGAAACCGCGCAGATGATAGACGGCGAAATCAAGCGCTTGATAGACGAGGCATTTGAGCGCGCCAAAAAAGTGCTAATCAAACGGCGCGGCACACTGGATGCCATCGCCGCAGTGCTGATAGAAAAAGAAACCATAGAGCGCGAAGCGTTTAATACGATAGTGAAAGCATAGGCTATCTCTAGAGCGACAGGTCTTCGTTTAAAGATGGGGACATACAACATCACCATCCAATTTGGATGGTTTTTGTTAGGTTTACAAAGACACGTTTAAGGGTTTACAAAGAACTCCTAAGCGGTTTACAAAAGCAACTTATTTCGGATATTTTGTATTCACAATCGAACAATGAAGATATATAATTTATATATCGCTTTCATTGTTTAGTTATGGCACCTATTCACGAACGAGGACAAGCTATAGAGTTGCGCTTGCAAGGCAAGAGCTATAGCGAAATTAAAGAGGCGCTCGGTATTAGTAAGAGCACTCTGCATTATTGGCTACGCGATTATCCCCTGTCGGATAAGCAGATACGGGCTTTGCGCGACTGGAATCCGCGGCGCATTGAAAATTTTAGAAAGACAATGCAGGGGAAACGCATTGCGAGACAAGAAGCGGCGTATCAGCGCGTGAAAAAAGATATTGGGCGATTGAATAAGCGGGATCTTTTTATCGTCGGATTTTTCCTCTACTGGGGCGAGGGCTTTAAGACGAGCACTGCCGAAGTTGGATTTGCGAATACTGATCCATCTATGGTGCGATGTTTTATCAAGTGGCTTGAGGGCTTGGGTATCCCAAAGGAAAAATTGCGTATACGTCTGCATCTTTATTCGGATATGGATCGTGAGAAATATGAAGTTTTTTGGTCTCACACGTTGAAGATACCAAGAAAACAGTTCCAAAAGCCATACATTAAAGAATCAAAGCGTGAAGCGGTAAAATATAAAGGGCGATTTGGATACGGCACGTGCAATGTGCGGTACTATGGACGTGATATCACGGATTATGTTTTGATGGGGGTGAAGTACATTGCCGATTTGACGGGGACTTATGACGCGCCTATAGCTTAATGGTAGAGCGGCTGTCTTATACACAGCTAGCGGGGGTTCGATTCCCTCTAGGCGCATTTTCTATAAGAAACATGAAGAAAGAAAAAATAAAATTTGATGATGTAAAAGGTGTAACGCAATTTTTGCAGCAGTCAACGGCAAAGATAGCGGAGGCGCTCACAGGGGTACTTTCCTCGGATTTGAAAGATTGGAAGTTATCTGCGGGGAAAATTGTACAATCCGTTATCAAGGGCAATTTGCTAACCCAGCTTGGCAGAGAATTAACGAAGTATCGCGAAGAAGGGAAAATCAAGGAAGATTATTTAGAAAGTGATTTCAATAGAGCCTCTCTAAAAGAGCTTTTGAGATTTATAGACGAAGAGGCACCGGATGAAATTCGCTTTAAGGCGATGAAATCAATTTTTCTTTCTTCGCTTGGGCAAGATGACGAAGTGCTGGCGTATGAGCTACTACTAATCTGCAAAAAACTTTCCTCGATGGAAATAATGATTTTGTCCGTTAATTATAATGTTGTGAAAGGAGTAGCAAAGCCGACAGCGACTGGTATTACACACTCCGCTACACAAATAAAATACTGGGCACAAATAATTGCTGAGCAAATTGGCCATAACTTGTCCGAAATAGTTTTGCAATATGAGGATCATCTGATTGAGCTCAAATTAATTTCCGATAGGCATTATCCAATAGAACGGACTAGAGTGACTGAAAATTTCGATGCAACTCCCTTCTTTCGATTAACTCCATTAGGATATAAATTATGTGAATTTATAACGCGATATGATTAGTCATCAGTTCTGAGCGTTAGAACGTAGATAATTTACAACCCAAAAGGAGGGACAGATGCAGATCTTTCATGTTTTTGAGTGCCAAAAAGGGCGGTCGGACGGGACGCTGTGTGCGTGGCCGATA
>CAYORD010000124.1:0-2049 GCA_964406265.1 uncultured Candidatus Saccharibacteria bacterium
GTATATTCACATATTGTTTATGATCGGCCTTTTATATCTATGGCACAACTCGATTATGCTTCTGAGCGGGTTATTATTCTCAATAGTTTTTCAAAAACCTATGCTATGACGGGTTGGCGTCTCGGGTGGAGCGTTGCTCCACAAGACATTGCTGAAAAACTTGGTCTCATGGTTCAGACGGTTATTTCTGCGGTTCCCGCGTTTATTCAATATGCGGGTATCGCGGCGCTCGAAGGGGACCAAAAAGAAGTTCATGCTATGTTCAGGGAATACCGAGAGCGGCGTGAACTTATGGTAGCGGGTCTTAATGCGCTCCCCGGTGTTCAGTGCAACAAACCAGACGGCGCCTTTTATGTGTTTCCCAATATTCAAGGTACCGGCTTGCCATCCGACGCGTTTGCACACTTGATGCTTGAGCGCGCGCAGGTTGCGGTTTTGCCCGGGAATACCTTTGGTTCGATGGGGGAGGGATTTGTGAGGCTTTCGTTTGCAACAACTGGTGAAAATATCAAAGAAGGTATTACGCGCATGGCGCATGTTTTGAAATCACAATGAATTCGAAACTGAAAAAAATGATTGTCGCAGAATACACAAAGCGCTTTGCCAAAAAGCGTTTTTATCCGGGCGCGACATATATACCCGCATCCGGCAAAGCCTTTGGTTCAGAAGAAATGATTGCAATGACTGAAGCAGTGCTTGACGGATGGTGGACGGAGGGTCGCTTTGCCGATGCGTTTGAGAAAAAATTTGCTAGCTGGCTTGGTTCTCGTTATTGTATTACGACGACATCAGGATCCTCTGCAAATCTTCTTGCCATTGCCACTTTGACCTCAGCTCATTTAGGGAATCGTAGACTCAGGCCGGGCGATGAGGTTATTACACTTGCGGCCGGATTTCCAACAACAATCAACCCCATCATTCTATATGGACTTATCCCTGTTTTTGTTGATATTGATCGTATGACGTGCAATGTCAATCTTGAGTCGCTCCAAAAAGCTATAACAAAAAAGACAAAAGCAATTTTTCTTCCACATCATATTGGCAATCCATTTAATGTGCGTGCCGTGCAGTCACTCACGCATCGGCATGGTTTGTGGTTCGTCGAAGATTGCTGCGATGCGCTTGGGAGCGTGTATCAAGGGAAAAAAGTCGGCACATTTGGCGATCTTGCTACTTTCAGCTTTTATGCGGGGCACCACATGACAATGGGCGAAGGTGGCGCAGTCGTTACACGCGAAGGACATCTTGCATCCATAACACGCTCGGTTCGCGACTGGGGGCGTGAGTTTTGGTTTAAAACTGGATCCGATAAAAGAAAGGGTAAGGGACTTGGTTCACGAGCTAAGGGCATTCTCCCGTCTGATTATGACCATAAATTCATTTTTTCTGAGATAGGATATAATTTAAAAATTACCGATATCCAGGCAGCACTTGGGCTTGAGCAATTAAAGAAAATCAGCTTGTTCACGCAAAAGCGTATACGAAATTATAAATTACTTGTGCGTCAGCTTCAGGACCTCGATCGCTATTTCGATTTTCAAAAAGCAGAAAAAGGAACACAACCTTCGTGGTTTGGTTTTCTGATTACACTCAAACCAAACTGTCCCTTCACGCGCGAGACACTCATCCATTTTCTTCATTCACGCAGAATTATGACAAGGATGTTTCTTGCGTGCAATTTGCTGAAACAGCCTTATTTCCGTTCATATAAAATTCGATATCGTGTCGCAGGCTCGCTTGCCAACACCGATTATATTCTTCGCAATGCATTTTGGGTTGGTCTCTACCATGGTCTTACCGAGAAGCACTGTCGTTATCTTACACAAAGTATCAGAAATTTTGTCGCTCGGTATTGATAGACAAACCTCCAGCTCATGTTATTATAAACCCTATGAAAAAAGCCCTTATTACGGGCGTTACGGGACAGGACGGTTCGTATTTGGCCGAACTCCTCTTAGAGAAAGGTTATCACGTCTACGGCTTACAGCGCCGCTCGAGTACGCCGAATACGTACCGAATTGATCATCTTTACGACAATCCGCAATATCC
>CAYORD010000125.1:0-484 GCA_964406265.1 uncultured Candidatus Saccharibacteria bacterium
ATATGCTATCTGATTGAACAGGTACAACCGGAGGAAGAGATGGTACTAAGGGTAATCAACCCTGCTCGCAAGCGAGAGCCGGAGACCAGAGGGGGTTCCGTCGGCATTCTCCGAGAAGAAGGAATCCCTCCCAAAGGGAAACTCCCGGACTGGGGCAAAAGGTCCACCGCCTACGAAGGCGGAGAGGATCTCGCAGAAAGCGATAAGAAAATCAATCCGCATTCATTCATTTCCACTCGGGCGCGGCCTCACAGCCGCGCCTCTCTTATTTTGCAAGTTATAAAATGAATAACAGCACCGCAAGCGGTGCGGTATCGCCGCACAGATTGCGGTATTGCGGTTGTTCACCCAACACATATTCCACCTGCGTCTGTTGTGCCGCAATCTTTGGTAAGCGAAGCGGCTTCGCTTTTCTCTCTCCATGCTATTGCCATCTATTGTCGGAATATGTGCTGGGTTTATTATCTGCACGCCGCATTCATCC
>CAYORD010000125.1:511-2018 GCA_964406265.1 uncultured Candidatus Saccharibacteria bacterium
GCAGATAATAAATTCAAAACCTTACGATATATCGTAAGAAATAGAAAATGGGTCTAATACTTCAGTACAAAAAAATGGTGCGAGCGGTAAGAATCGAACTTACGACCTCTGCTTTATCAGAGCAGCGTTCTGCCACTGAACTACGCTCGCAAACAAGGAACAAAATACAAACTCGTTTGTATTTTTTCCGAGCGCCGCGAGCGCAAGAGGGCGAAGCCCGATTACTCTCGCATAGACTGCACTATAACGAAAAGGAACTATATGCGCAATAAAAAGACGAGCTAGCCTGTAAGGACTAGCTCGATGACGCGCTGAAGGAATCCCATATTCCACCTCCAGGGCGTCACTGCGTGGTAGAAAAACGGGAGGTTGAAAAAGAAGAATGAGGGGAAGAGCCGGGCCGTGATGAACCCTATGATGTAAAGAGTAACACCCAATTCCATCATTCCCCTTATCTTGTTCCGAAGAGTGGGGTCCATTTGCCTTCTCCTTCTCGGTCTCCTCGGCAGGCCGCCGAAATGCCGCCAATAAGGTCCCCATTGCCAGTTCCGCATGGAATTGACAAGCAGAACTAAACCGGCGAGTCCGAACAACGGCCAGACTTCCATTTCTCCCTCCTAGAGAAGCTGGAGCAACTTCAGTGGCCAATGCACAGGCCACCAGAAATCGGCACCGCCGCAGGTTTCACTCCCGACACATCCCAAGAAGACGAGTGCCGAGATACCAAACGCGAAGATTATCGCACAGAGGGCAACGACTAGAATAGCCTTGCCGATCTGCCGGTTTCGCCGATGCGCGCGGAGTTCACGTTCGTAGGTCGTGTTCCACATGGGATTACCCTCTGGTTGTCAAAACCCAAAAAACAAAATAGCACAAATTGTATAATATGTCAATCACCAAAAAACCGCCGAACAGAGCGGTTTTTTGGTGATACCTTACTTTCTTTTGTCCCGTCTAGCCGGTGCGCGTATCCGGCATCATCCCACACTAATTTTGGCATCGTTGCACTGTCTCTGAGTTTAGTTACATAAGCCGATTGCGTTCAAAGCATTTTGCTCTGAACAACCATTTGAGGTTTCAACAGAAAGACAATGCCAAAATTAGTGTGGGATAAGCGGGCGTAGATTGGAGTACAACGCCATTGCTCAGAAATAGAAGTTAGATGTGAGAGTTTTGAAGTTAGAGCAATCGAAACACAAAGCTCCAATTTCTAATTCCCAACTTCGATCTTCCATTCCTATCGCCAGGTAAGTCTTCACCGCCGTAGCGGCAAAGACGCTTCACCTTGGAATTATTCCACGACCAGCTTCCGCTAGCCGTGCCTTGTTCACATTTGTTACTCCGTAACAAATCGCAGATCTGCGCGGATAAATACGCAGATTCACGCAGATGTTACGTGGGTGAGACATTTCTGCTCACCTCCCTGTGTCGCCACAGGGGTCGGACTATATCTTCACCGAGCACATAACACCTGCGGTGTTATGTGCTCGGGCTCGGCGTATAGTCT
>CAYORD010000126.1:0-1995 GCA_964406265.1 uncultured Candidatus Saccharibacteria bacterium
TTAGTTGTACTTTTCTGCAAAAATAGTAGCACAATGCAACTGAAAAAGCAACAGGCCGAGTGCATATCAATATAGCGCACGGTCGTAGATTATATTGATATAAATGTACAATATAAATTATTGAACAGTTCAGACATAATTCGGGTGGGGATACACGCCGCTTTCTATAATCATATCGTGCAAATTCCCGCGCGCGGGGTAGTTCCACCCGATGAGCGCGGCGCCCGCGCACGCGCTGTATTCAATCGCCTTGTCCGTAAAATGCGTGTTGGTAACCAGAAGCCCCTTCGTCAGCGCGCGCTCTTTTCCCCCATACGAAAACTTTTGGCTGTACAAGTCGTCAAAGCGCGCTTTCACATAGAGCGCCACTTTCACATCCGATTTCATTCCAAACTCATGGTGGAACTTTGCTTCCGCCATAAGCAAGGTGTCGCCCTTCCACGCCACAACATCCATCTCGTGGCTCGTGCACTTTCCCTGCACGATTTGGTCGGTCATCGTTTCAAACCCCTGCGCCTTGAAAATATCCGCGACAAAATGCTCAAACGGAAAGCCGGTAGGTCCAAGCGCGGCGAGGGCGCGCTTCAGCGAATAGCGTTCCGCGACCGGCTTTTCTGATTTTCGCAACAACTCAAACGCGTGATGATAAATGTCGCCGGTGCTCATTCCGCTCCGCACCTCGCCGCCAATGTGGCGCACAATTTTCTCGCGCGCTTCCTCAGAAGCGCCGGCTTTCAAGAGCGACGCGTGCAGTTTCTTTGCATCAAACGGTTGGCGAGTCCCGTCTGCTTTTACGATAAAGGTTTCGTTTGACATCACTCTATTATACCACCACCGAACATTACCTCGCCATCATATAAAACAAGCGACTGTCCTGGCGCAACGGTCTGCGACGCATCAAAAACCACTCTCGCTTTTTTGATTGACATCGGATGTCTATCAAAAATGCGGCAGGAAACAAGCGGGGCGCGGTAGCGCGTACGCGTAAGATATTTCTTTCCAACTTCCGGCTCGTTAGACACCCAATTGCAGTCGGCAATAGTTATTTCATTTTTTGCTTGAGGCAATTCTCCTGCATTGTTTTTCTGAGAAACGATTACCGTATTCTTTTTAATATCTTTTGAGACAACATATCCACCGAGCAAACGCTCGCCGATGGTGTAAAACGCCGCTCCTTGATGTTCACCTATAACTTCCCCATTTTCGTCGATCACCTCGCCTTTTTTCTGTTTAATGTAATGCGATAAAAATTCTTTCATATCCACCTTACCGACAAAGCACAGTCCTTGGCTGTCTTTCTTGTCCGCGGTAATCAACCCAAATCTTTTCGCGAGTTTTCTGACATCGGGTTTTTTCATTCCCCCGACAGGAAACAAGATATGAGGAAGTTGCGCCTGTTTGATTTGCCACAAAAAATAACTCTGGTCTTTATTAACATCAACTCCTGTGAGTAGTTTGTAGTTTGTAGTTTTTAGTTTTTGGATGCGCGCGTAATGACCGGTGGCTATGAAATCAGCTCCTGCCTTGCGCGCGAATTTGTAAAACCCGCCAAACTTAATGAAACGGTTGCACATAACATCCGGATTTGGCGTCCGCCCCGCCTTGTATTGGCGGATCATATAGTCCACCACTTCTTTCTTATATTCTTTTTCAAGATTTAATTCCTTAAACGGAATGCCGAGTGTGGCGCACACGCGCATCGCATCTAATCGGTCGTCTCGCCATCCACACTCAAAAAAATCCGGCTTGCCCCGCGAAGCTTCAGCGAAGTGGGGCTGCCAAACACGAATAAACACGCCGGTTACCTCATAACCAGCTTTCTGAAGAAGCGCTGCACTCACCGACGAATCCACTCCACCGGATATACCCACAAAAACATTTTTGTTTTTGGAAACTTGACCCATGTTTAATTAGATGCTACCATTATCTCAGAGAAATTCACCTAAATTCCACCCTGAAGTAGGACACTCTCACTTTTAATACTCGTAATGATAC
>CAYORD010000127.1:0-1995 GCA_964406265.1 uncultured Candidatus Saccharibacteria bacterium
TTCCGAAAGCCGAAATCCTTCCCTTTGATTCTAGAAATGTCTTGCGGACCGATTATTTTTCCAGACAATTTGAGAAAGTCAAGAATATAAAGGGGTCGGTGGTTGAATGCGGCGTGTGGCGCGGCCGTTCTCTTTTTATATTGTCAACGCTTGCTCATGACCGCCGCGTTTTTGCTTTTGATTCATTTGAAGGATTTCCCGATCCAAAGGGCGGTGAAAACGACAATCCCGAAGCAGCGCTTAAATATCACTTCAAGAATACTTCGCCAGATATGGTGCGCGAATTTTTGAAAATAAGCAAAGCGGTCAGCAAATTGCCGGACAATGTCCGCATTGTGGATGGGTATTTTGAAGACACTCTGCCGCAGCGGAGAAAGGAAGTAGGGCCTATTGCGCTCATTCATCTTGATTGTGATATTTATGAATCATACCAGACCTGTTTTTTCAATCTGTATGACCAGCTGTCCACGGGTGGTCTCATATTGTTTGACGAATATCTGTCTGGCAATAATGCAATTGAGTGGCCGGGCGCGAAGAAGGCAATTGACGAGTTCTGCGCGCGCACCGGCGAGCGGGTAGAGCACGATGAGCGGTCCAATAAGTTTTTTGTGCTAAAGCGCCGCTAACTTTTGACAGAGTAGAATTGGTGTGAAGTATAATGAACCGCATACTCGTTCCAGCGTCGACGGGCGCGTTTGTCCGTAATTTCTTGCGCGCAGGTTTCATCGCGGAAGCCAAACGCGTGGGCCTTTCTTTAATTTTTGCCGCGCCGCAAGAGAAGATTGACGCGTACCGAATAGAATTCGAAGCGCAGGGGGTTTTGTTTGAAACCGCTCCTCGGTGCAATCTCGCATTCTTGGAGTCCATTTTCAAAACAGGAGAAAAGTGGAGCGTTCATAGTCATTTTATACTGTTGCACCATCTCTTCTTTTTAAAGAGGCGCGGGTCGCAGGATGCCTTTCTGATTCGTGTGGGGCTATTTTCTGTGCGGATATTCCTTTGGTTTCTTGGAGGATTTCGATTGTTTCGCCGCGCCGTGCGTTTCGCGTATTCTCTTTTTCCAGCGCCGTCCGTACGCACATTTCTTGAAACGCATCGGCCTGCCCTCGTATTTTGTCCATCCTTGCTTTATGGGGTTGAGTGGCAATTTTTGAAGGAGGCAAAAAAGCTCGGCATTGCAACGGTGGGCATGGTGGCGAGCTGGGATAATCTCTACTCAAAAACCTTTTTGCGCGTTTTCCCCGATTATTTATTTGTGCAGAATGATTTATTGAAAAAGCAGGCAGTGACCCTCGCTGATTATCCTGCAAGAAAAATTCGCGTCGTAGGCGCGCCGCAATATGACCGACACCAACGGAGAGACGGCGTTATTTCACGGGGGGAATTTATGGAGAGCATTGGCGCAGACCCGAATAAAAAACTCATTCTGTATGCTTTTTCCGGCAAGATAAGCGAGACCGTTGATGATGAAATTCTTGCCGTATTAAGCCGCCTGCTGGCTGACAGCGGGCTTCGTCAGACCGCGCGAGTGCTCGTACGACCCTACCCTAAGCGCGGTTTTTCTCCGCGAAAAGCGCAGTGGGTAAGACAGTCGTTTGGATTTCTTATTGAAGAATCTTCAACCCACATAGGCGACGGAAAAGACAAATGGGAATTGGACGAGAGGGCGCTTAATTTTATGGCGAATTCGCTTGCGCATGCCGATGTGGTGATAACCGCCTGCTCCACTTTTTTCGTGGAAGCGGCGGTTTTCGACACGCCGCTTATCGGCATTTCCTTTGACGGCGGCTTAACATTAGATAGATGGAATTCTGCTCGCCGATTTCGTACATGGGAACATATCGCGGATCTGGAACGGACAGGCGGCGTGTGGTTCGTCGAAAGCGAAGCGCAATTTCTCCACGCCCTCCAGTCGTACTTGTTTTCACGCGAACTTCATGCCGGCGGACGCAAAAAGATTGTTGAAGAACAAATTGGCAGATTTGGTGGAAAGGC
>CAYORD010000128.1:0-1967 GCA_964406265.1 uncultured Candidatus Saccharibacteria bacterium
GCTCTCGGCTTGTCATTGTCGCTTGTATATTTGTCGCAGCGGAGATCCTATGGGCACTCGCAGGCGGGGCATTCTCTTTTGCGGCGCTCCGCGAGGAAGGGAAACGCATTGCGGAAGATGCCGCAACGCAGGAGCGCGCGCGCGACGCGCGCGCGGGCGCCGAGCTCATCTCTTCCGTTCGGCAAACAGAGGCGCGCCTTGAGGTGCTTGCAAAAAGCGCCCCTGCGCCGCTCGCGCCCGCGCTCGCGGCGCTCGTTTCGCTCCGCTCGAACGGCATACGCATCGGCGCGTTCAATGCGGTTCCCGCTTCTCCAAATACATGGAACATATCAGCAAGCGGCGTTGCGGCGACGCGCGACGCGCTCGCTTCATTTGAACGCGCACTAACAGGCGATCGCCGGTTTGCGGAGGTAGCGCTCCCGCTTGGGAGCTTTGCGAAAGATTCCGCACTTTCGTTTACCGTCACCGCAGCGTACCACGACACATCATTATGATGCCATTTCGCTCAACTAAATTCCTATTAACGCTTTCCATCGTGTGCTCCTCCGCCGCTTTCGGGGCGTACGCGTTTCTTTGGTTTTTATTTGTCGGGGAGCAGGGCCGTGCGGAGGCGCTTGCCGCAAAGCTCACTGAAGTTGAACAAGCGCGCGCGGGCGATGCGTCGCTCAAGACCCTTCTCTCCGAGACCGCCCCAAAACGCGCTAGCAGTGATGCGCTGTTTGTGGGCAAAGACGGGGCGGTGGCGTTTTTGAAGGAGCTTGAGCGGGTAGGCGCTTCTGCGGGTGTTAGAACGACCGTCGTGAAGGTGGCGAAAAAAGAGAGTGGGGAAGCGGAGATTACAACGGCGGGGCTTGAGGCGCTTACGGTTGTTGTAGAAGCGGAAGGGAGCTTTGCGGGCGTACACCGCTTCCTCGCGCTCGCGGAGCGCTTGCCGCGACCGATTGTCTTTTCGCGTGTTTCGTTTTCGCAGGGTGAAAAGGGAGTATGGAACGGGGTATTTGAATTGGAAGCGTTAAAACTAAAATAAAAAAATGCCGTTGTTTTATAAAAAAAGCCGCGACTGGATGTTTCTTCTTATCGGAGCCGCCATATTCGCGCTTCTGCTCGCGCTTTTGAATTGGTTTTTGTTTATTCGGAACGAAACGCCAAAGGCGACAGACACTCCGGTTCGCGCCGCCTCATTTTCGCGCGAGAAACTGGACGAAGTGCTCGGCGAGTTTGAGATGCGGAAAGCAAAATACGACAGCGCGCGCCGTACGCTTCCGGTAGTTGCAGATCCGGGCAAGTAAGCAGCGCTCTTCTAAGGCGTTGATCGAGGTTCAATTCCTCGTGGGGGCAAAAATACGGGTGTGTATATCTCGCTCTTGCGGCGGCGGGGGCATGCTATACTGGAGACAAAGGTCATTTATGCATTATTAGTTTTTGTATTATTTATTTTTATGAAAGGACTTCATGTTATCGCGTGGATTTTGCTCGTTATCGGCGGTTTGAACTGGGGGCTCTTGGCGCTCACCGGCTGGGAAGTGGGCTCGCTCTTCGGCGGAATGGATGCGGGCATCTCCAAGCTCATTTATGTCTTGGTTGGTCTATCAGCACTCTACGAGCTTTTTACGCACAAGAAAGGGTGCAAGGCGTGCGGCAGCGTAGGCGGCTCAATGTAATTCGCGCTTCGGAAAAAGTTTTTCACAAAACCCCGCCTTAAGGCGGGGGTTTGGTTTGGTGCGTCTATTGTACCAAGTTAGAACCTATTTTCAAAACAAAGTGAGGTAACGCTGTCGCACGCGCGGAGCGCGCGGTGAAGCGAAACTAAATCGTACGCTCGGAGAAAGCCCCACGCACTGGCGAGTACGCCAGCAACCCCGAAAGAAAAAACACTCCTTGCTTTTCTGATTTGGCGGGGGTGGATTTTTTCTTGAAAAAGGAAAGGGTGTTTTTCTTTCGGGGTTCTGCCCTCCAAGTATTCGGGC
>CAYORD010000129.1:0-1954 GCA_964406265.1 uncultured Candidatus Saccharibacteria bacterium
GTTTCTTCGGAAGAAGAAAGAAGAGCGCTAAAAAGCGCAAGAACTTCTTCTTACGGCAAAAACACCGCCACCCCCTCGTTTTGCTGATCCTGCGCGCCGCGCGCCAAATATGCGTGTGTCGATGCGCTGACCACAGACCCCGCGTGTGTACACACGCGGGGTCTCTCTGTTTCTGCTATACTTCCTCTATGTCCTCCGGCGAACGGATTACCTATTTCGCACAAACCGACGCGCGCGGCAGGCGCGTGCCATTCGGCATTAAAGAAAAAGACCGCTCGCGCCATATGTATGTCATCGGCAAGACGGGAATGGGGAAATCGACACTTCTTGAAAATATGGCCGTTCAGGACATCCAGTCGGGTAACGGTCTCGCGTTTATAGACCCGCACGGCAAGTCCGCAGAATTGCTCTTGGATTACATTCCGAAAGAGCGCGTGAACGATGTGCTGTACTTCGCGCCGTTTGATCTGGAACATCCTGTCTCCTTTAACATAATGGAAGACATCGGTCCGGAAAAAAGGCACCTCGTGGTCAGCGGACTCATGAGTGCGTTTAAGAAACTGTTCGGCGAAGAAAGTTTTTCCGACCGAATGCAATATATGTTGCAAAATACTATCTTGGCGCTTCTGGAATATCCCGGAGCAACACTACTCGGCGTAAACAGAATGCTGGCGGAAAAGGATTATCGCCAGAAAGTCATCGCGAGTATCACCGACCCGTCCGTCAAGACCTATTGGACAAAAGAATATGCCGGATACACGGAACGGTTTGCCGCCGAAGCCATTCCCGCCATTCAAAATAAAATAGGCCAATTTACCTCCAACCCCTTGATACGCAACATTATCGGGCAGGAGAAATCAAGTTTTGATTTGCGCAAAATGATGGATGCGCGGAAAATCATTATCGTCAATCTTTCAAAAGGACTCGTGGGCGACGGGAATGCGAAACTCCTCGGCAGTATGCTCGTGACCAAAATGTACCTCGCCGCAATGTCGCGCGCGGATGTGCCGGAGCTTGCGGCAAAAAATCTCGCCCCGCATTATCTCTATGTAGACGAGTTTCAATCGTTTGCAAACAAAAGCTTTGCCGACATTCTTTCCGAAGCGCGCAAGTACAAATTGGCGCTCACGATTGCGCATCAGTACATTGAGCAGATGGAAGAGGAAGTCGCGGCGGCGGTGTTCGGCAACATTGGCACGATGGTAACCTTTAGGGTCGGCGCGCGCGATGCAGAGTTTATGGAAAAAGAATTTGCGCCGCAATTTATGGCGGAGGATTTGGTGAATCTCGGCTTTGTGCAAATATATTTGAAACTGATGATAGACGGCATCTCTTCGCCACCTTTTTCTGCCACAACCCTGCCGCCCATAGCGCCTCCGAAAGAAAGTTTCAAGGCGCAGGTGATCGCCGCATCGCGGCGGCAATTTGCGATTCCGCGCGCTGAGGTGGAAGAAAAGATAAAGGTGTGGCACGCGCCTCTAATCATAGAAAGACCAGTGCGCCCAAACACACCAACCCAAAATCCTCCCCCCGCCCCCTCCTTTATAAAGGAGGGGGAGAAAGTGGGTGGATTTTCGCAAGAGCGGCGGCAATCGGGGTACTGGCAGGAGCGCAAGCGCTCTTTTCGTGAGCAACCGCGCCCGAGCGTTCCGCCGCCTTCGCCTCCGCCGCGCCCCTCTCCACAGCCAATTTCACTTCATTCGCTTCCGCGGAAAAGCGTTCCGCCGGGAGCAGGCGGCGGCAATGCGGCGCTTCGTGATGCGCTCAAAGAAGTGCTCGCGAGCGCGCCTCAAAATGCTCCCACCCCTCCTTCGCCATCCGCACCCCCGCCTCCGCCCGAAGAAGTAGAGCGAGTGCTTAAAGATGGGTTACCGCCGGAGCCGAATGTGAAGTGAGAGATTTCCCCCTCTCGCCCTTTTCCAAAGGGGGAGTACCCGAGCGAAGCGAGGGGGAG
>CAYORD010000130.1:0-1947 GCA_964406265.1 uncultured Candidatus Saccharibacteria bacterium
CTTCTGCGCTCCTGCGCGAGCTCAAGAATGGGCTTCAGCGTACGTGCCTCCGCGCCGAACTGCGCCACCGTTTCCGTAAACTCATCACGGTCGCCTGTCATGATTATCCGCAAGAGGGGGTGGCGCTCGGTCGTGTCCGGCGTCTTTCGCGCCGCAAACTTCCACTCGCCGCGCGAGAGCGCATCGTCCCCCACTCCGCTCGCTTTTATCTGCACCAGGGGCTCTTTGTCATCTCTTGAACGCGTGCGGAAACGAATCCCCGAGTTTTTTTCCAACATCACAAGCGACGGCGTATCAAAGTATATATCGGTGAACTCTTCTGTCTCAACTCGCGTCGCAAAAGCATCATCCCCGCTTCTATAATCGTTTTTGAGATAGTCCCACACCGCCTCCACGCTTTCTATCGGTACGGCAAGCACATTCTCGTTTTCAAATCGCGCGACCAAAAGGTCGGCGGGAGCCGCCGCGAGCGGCGCGCCGCGAGCGGCGCCTGTCTGCGCCAAGGCTTCTGTAGGCAAGCCATAAACCCCGAGCGCATTTTTTATTTTCTCCACATTGCCCGCGAGCGCGTCCCTCCCTTTTGCTATTTCATCTTTCACCGCAAGAATGCTTGCCGTTTTCAGGCGGTCTTTATAAAACGCCGCTTCTGTTTTTTGCGTGAGGTCGTCATAATAGGCGAGGTCAGTCGCAAGATTTTCGGGCGCTCTTACGTACTCGGAAAGAATCGCGTTCCGTCGCGCGACATATTTCTCATGCTCAAAAAGGCGCGTGATAAAGTCGTTGTATGGCGTATCAATAACAGCGCTCCCGAATGCTTCAAGTCCGAAATCCCACGGGATAAATTCAAACTTCCCCGTTGTCTTGTTCCAAAAAATCCGCATGTTGTACCCCATCGCGTGCGTGGAGCCGGCGAGGCGCCCCGCCGCTTCCCATCGCAGAATCTTTTCAATATCTAAAAGCCGTTCCGCCGCGGCAGGGAAACGTTCCTTGGGTAATTCCAAAAGCGCAAGGAACGTTTTGAGTTTTTCTGTCCCAACCTCTCCGCAATTAGTATATTCCTTCCACGCATCCAACCGCGTGAACGGCGCGTTCTGCCGTTGTGCCTCACCTTCAAACTCCGTCAGAAGTTGCGCACCAAACAAACAGCCAGAAAGACCGCGACGCACGAGCATGCTCTCCGACCAGTCCTCCACGAGCCAGTACATCATTTTGCCGCCGCCGTTTATGGAAAGCGTCGCGAACTCGCTTTCCGGAACGAAAAGACCGAGCTTGCGGGAACGAAAATGATTCAACTCTTCGCCGAGATAATCACGGTCGCGCGGAATTATGAAATCTGCTTCGGCAAAGCCCAAGGGCGACTCTCCCTGAAAAGTGATGTGCCAGGATTTTTTCGGATAATACCAGTGGTCATAGGTGACGCCCCTGTACCCCACGCGAACATCATACTCTTTCCCCTCATACACAAGTTTCGCGTTCACGCGCTTCTTCGCGTCCCCTTCAAGGGCGTTAAAGACGAGCCCCGCCGCCTCAATCGCCGTATAGCCTCCCTGCGGGAGCGCGCTGTTCAGTTTTTCTATATCGCGTCCCGAAAGCTGCAAGTTAAAATACGGAAGACGGTCGGCGCTTGAAACAATTTGCGGCAGAAAAATAATGTCCGACATCTTGCGAACATTTTGGATTGTGATGATGTTGTCGGCGATGAACGGACGAAAAGAGGCAAGAAGCACGGACTGGTTCCGCGCTACGAAAATAACGCCTATCGCAATGATGCTGCCTAGGCAGACACATACAATAAACACATAAAGCCGTTTGCCCTGCATGGGAAAAATTAAATATCTCCGCTTCTGATGCGCTGTAGTAACTCTTCGCACTGATTTGAAAAATCTGGCGCTAGTGGCATTACCTTTTGTACTGCTATTATTGCTTTTTGCGATTTTCCGAGTTTTG
>CAYORD010000131.1:0-1941 GCA_964406265.1 uncultured Candidatus Saccharibacteria bacterium
TAAAAAGTACCTCTACAAAATATGGTAAAAACCAAAAGAGCGGGCCCTAGACCTAGGACACGCTCTTTTGGTACAAAACCCTAAGAAATAAGGCTTTATTGACTGTAATACGATAGTAGCAAATTCGGCGTAAAAAATCAATAGGTCGTTGGGGATAATTCAAGTCGAAATTGTTGCACCCACCGCACTCTACATTTTCGACGGGCGGGAGAAATATTTAGGCGTAGTAAGAGAGTTGCAACACAACATCATACTTATAAACTTGAGAATGTAAGGATGTGGTGTATAATTCAGATATGGAAAATACGACAAAAATAAAAACGGCAAAACAAATGGAGCGGCATCTCAAGGGTATTTCAAATCATTATCGCATAGAGATACTGCTTATTATCGCCTCGTGCAACGGCATCACTTTAGAAAATATTATCAAAACGATTGACGCGAATGAAAAAACAATAGGCGAACACACGCGCCGGCTGTATCACGCGGGACTGCTCAACAAAAAATATCGCGGTAAATTTGTGGAGCACGCTTTGTCGCCGTACGGCAGGACATTTGTCCGCTTCCTACAATCGTTCCAAAAACTATAAACATTTCATCATACATCCTTACAAACTGGAGTCTGTTGGTGTGTCGAAATGAATGCGCCGGATGGGTGGCGGATTGAGATTTTGTGCTAGTATCTTCGTTATGTCACTCAAAATCGGAATCGTGGGGCTGCCGAATGTCGGGAAGAGTACGCTGTTTAACGCGCTTACGAAGCAGAGCGTGCCTGCGGAGAATTACCCGTTTTGCACGATTGACCCGAGCGTCGGGATTGTGCCGGTGCCGGATGTACGGCTAGAAAAACTAACGGCATTAAGCCATTCAAAAAAGACGATACCGGCGATTGTGGAGTTTGTGGACATTGCGGGGCTGGTGAAAGGGGCAAGCGAAGGCGAAGGGCTCGGCAACAAGTTTCTCTCGCACATCCGCGAGGTGGACGCGATTGCGGAAGTCGTGCGCGTGTTTGAGGACAAGGACATAATTCATGTGCACGAAAAAGTGGACCCGCTGTTTGATATTGAAATTATAAACTTGGAACTCCAAAAAGCAGGGCTGGTGAAGCCGATTTTGTATGTGCTCAATTCTTCTGAAGCCGCCGAAAATGTAACGGAGAAAATAAAAGAGAAAATTCCCGGGCGGTTTGTGGTGGTGGACCCGGTGTTTGGTACGGGGATGGACAAGCTTATTGTGGAAGCGTACGCGCTCTTGGATTTGATTTCATTTTTCACGATAGGCGAAGACGAAACGCGCGCGTGGACTACCAGGCGCGGGAGCACGGCGCCGGAAGCGGGGAAGGCGCTTCACACCGACTTCCGCGACAAATTCATCCGCGCTGAAGTTATCCATTATGATAAGCTCGTAGAAGCGGGCAGTTACCTCGCCGCGCGCGAGAATGGGTGGGTGCGCACGGAAGGAAAAGAGTATATAGTACAGGACGGGGATGTGATAGAGTTCAGAATATAGTATGATGTAGAAGGTGATGCTTGCCCCGTAGCGTCCGCCATAGGCGGACTGCTATGTGGTGATAGAATTTAAGATATAGAACATGGATCCCGTTAGAAGCCGCTTCGCTACGGAAACGCTATAATCCAACCATGATATATATAAAACATTATTAACTAATTTACACAGCAAGAACGCTTAAATAAAGATGCGAAGCGTTTCCTGCTTCTAACGGGATGGACAAACCAAAATTGACTCCGAAGGATTTCTTTTTGTATGTCGGCGCGCTTTTGACGCTGTATGTTTCCGCAGGCAGCTTGCTCGGGCTTTTGTTTGCGACGATTGACCGCGTGTTCCGCGACGAGCTCCAATATTATTACGACCCGTACTCGGGGGGCATTCGTTTCGCACTTGCGTCGCTTATCGTCATTTTCCCAATTTCACTCGTTTTGT
>CAYORD010000132.1:0-1925 GCA_964406265.1 uncultured Candidatus Saccharibacteria bacterium
GGGGAGGATACATTGGTTCGCTTTTAGTTCCCGTGCTTCTTCGGGCGGGATGCGGTGTTACGGTGATAGATAATTTCCTTTATGGACAGAGCTCGCTCTTTGATGTGTGCGCGGAAGAGCGTCTGGAAATCATACGCGGTGATGCGCGTGACGAAAAACTAATGCGGTCAGAAATAAAAAAAGCGGATATCATCATTCCGCTTGCGTGTCTTGTGGGGATGCCGCTCTGTGCCGCAAAACCGATAGAAGCAAGGACGACCAATCTTGATGCGATTAAACTCATTTTGAAGCTACGTAAAAAAAACCAAAAAATTATCTTTCCCACCACGAACAGCGGTTACGGTATAGGAGAAAAAGGAAAGTATTGCACCGAAAAAACGCCGCTCCGCCCGGTTTCACTCTATGGGAAGTTGAAGGTAGAAGCGGAAAAAGCGATTCTGAAAAACGGCAACGCAATTACATTGCGTCTCGCGACGGTGTTTGGCGCGAGTCCGCGCATGCGCCGCGATTTATTGGTAAATGATTTTGTGTATCGCGCGGTGAACGATAAAACCGTGGTTCTTTTTCAAGCGGACTTCAAAAGAAATTATATCCATATTCGCGATGTCGCGCGTGTTTTCTTGCATTGCATAGAGAATTTTGAAAAGATGAAGAATGAAACATACAATGTCGGACTTTCAGATGCGAACTTGAGCAAGCGCGAGCTTTGTGTGGAGATAAAAAAAGAAATCCCGTCTTTTTATTTCGCAGAAGCGCGAGTCGGTGAAGACCCTGACAAGCGCGATTATATTGTAAGCAACGAAAAAATAGAGAAGACCGGATTCATGCCGCAGTATTCGCTTAAAGATGGTATACAGGAACTCGTTAAGGGATACCAAATTATAAAAGAAAACAAGTATGCGAATGTATAAGTATCGGATATCGTGTATGTTGTATCGAGTATGAAATACTGGAAAAACAAAAAAATTCTTGTAACTGGCGGTGCCGGATTCCTCGGCTCTAATTTTGTTGATGAATTAAGGAGTGTCGGTGCTAAAAACAGGGATATTTTTATCGTACGTAGCAAAGAATACGACCTTACAAAAGCGGAAGTGACAGAAAAATTATTCAAAAAAGTGAAACCGCAGATTGTCGTGCATCTCGCGGGGCTTGTCGGAGGGATTCTTGCAAACGACAAAGAGCCAGCCGATTATTTCTATAAAAATCTGATGATGGGGACGAATGTGCTCCATGCGGCATGGAAGCACGGGGTGGAAAAATGTGTCTCCGCCGCTGCTGGATGCGGTTATCCGGAGCGCGCACCTGTTCCTCTTAAAGAAAAAGATTTTTGGAACGGTTTTCCGCAACCGTGGAGCGCGCCGTATTCGCTCGCAAAACGAATGCTTCAAGTACAGTCAATCGCGTATCACAAGCAGCATGGTTTTAAGTCGGTGGTATGTCTACCGGGAAATATTTACGGTCCGTATGACAATTTCAATCTCTATCAGGCACATGTTATCCCGGCGCTTGTCAGGAAATTTGTGGAAGCCGCAGAGAAGGGCGAGAAAGAAGTTGTAGTGTGGGGCTCCGGGAAGCCGACGCGCGATTTCGTCTATGCGCAGGATGTTGCCCGTGGAATGATGCTTGCGGCGGAAAAGTACGACACTCCGGAGCTCGTGAACATTTCTTCTGGTGTTGAAACAAGTATTAAGGAAGTGATAGAAACACTTACGAGAATTACAAAATTCAAAGGAAAAATCGTTTGGGATGCTGGAAAGCCGGATGGACAATTGAGACGATGTTTTGATATGAACAAGGCGAAAAAAGAACTTAGTTTCAAACCGTCGTATGATATCCGTCGCGGGCTCAAGGAAACGGTTGCTTGGTTTAAAAAAAATCAAAAAGGGGCACGCCTCTAGTTTTTATGATGGTCATTACGCGCACCC
>CAYORD010000133.1:0-1895 GCA_964406265.1 uncultured Candidatus Saccharibacteria bacterium
GCAGGTTTCCACTTTAGAAACTTTTATTTTCGATCCCTCTGGCGCAAAAAATGTTACCTCGTGGCCGCGGCGTTGAAGTCCTTCGCTTACGGCCACCGCAATATCCATCGGCGCGTAAATGACGCCGGGCGGCGGCGGCGTAGTGAAGTGCCCTGTGACCATTGTGGCTATACGAAGTTTTTTCATTATTCTAAATTGTTAATCGTTATTTTATTTTGGGCAGAGTTCATAGTAAAGTTTTTCGTATTCATCGACCATTCGCTCTTTGCTGAAATTATCTCTCGTATGTTTGCGGACCGCGTTGCGGTCAATTTGATCAATCTTTCTCATTGCCTCAACAAGTTTTTCGATATCGCTCTCAATCACAAATCCGCTTTCGCCGTCTTTGATTAATTCTTCCATTGAACCGCGGCGATACGCGATAACTGGCGTGCCGCAAGCCATCGCCTCCGCAACCACAAGACCGAACGGTTCCTCCCATTCAATGGGGTACAAAAGCGCTTTGGCGCTTCCATAAAAATCTGAAAGTTCGTTATCTTTGAGTTCGCCGACATATTGTATCTGTTTGTTTAGATGCGGCTTGATTGTCTTATCAAAATATTCTTGTTGTGTCGGATCAATGCGGCCAGCAAGAAGAAGTTTGGCGTTGAGTTTCTCCGCAGCGGCAATCGCATTCTCAACTCCTTTGTGCTTGTTCATCCGCGCTATCCAGACAAAATGTTCGCCGCCTTTCTTGTTGAAACGAAAATGTTCAAGATCAATACCGTTGTAGATAACCCGGCTTTTCGGCATATCTACCATCGCAAGTTTCCGCGCCGATTTACTGATGAATACAATGTTGGTGCGATGCGCCTCTTCGGTGAAAAGACGCAATCGGTCATCTTTGGTCGCGTCGGCATTCGTACGATAAAGCGGATTATGCATCGTATGGATTATCGGGACGCGTGAGATGCCTTGGAAAAAAAGCGCCCAAAGGTCCAAATGGCTATGAACAACATCAAACGCGCCCTTGTTCGCTATCTCGAATGCCATTGAAAGGTTTCTTAAATTCCAAATAGGGTTTGACCAAGGGATATTTGCCTCGCTCAAAGACCTGTCAAAAACAGAGACAAGTTTTGCGGAAGTTTGAGAACCGGGAGCCGCAAAAAGCGTTACTTCATGTCCTCGGCGCGTAAGCTCTTCTGCAAGCATCGAAACGATGCGCTCAATGCCGCCGTATCCTTTTGGCGGAATGGTAAACCAAAGAGGCGCTACCTGGGCGATGCGGAGCTTCTTTTGTTTTTTATGCGAGTTTTTCATAAATTTTCTCATATTTATCGACCATTTGTTCCAAAGAAAACTTTTCTTCTACTGTTTTGCGGCATGTCTTTCGATTAATTTCCGGCAGCCGTTTTATCGCCTCAATCATTTCCTCCGGCGTATCCACCACGAAACCAGTTTCCCCGTGTTCTATTATTTCTGGCACAGAACCTTTTCTAAAACCAATCGCCGGGGTTCCGCAAGCCATTGCTTCTATCATGACAAGGCCAAACGGTTCTCGACGATCAATCGGAAAAAGAAGCGCTTTGGAGTTTTTCAAAAGTTCAACCTTTTCTTGGAAGTTAACTTGCCCGCGAAAGGAGATATTCTCATCATTAAGGCGCGGCTGAATTTCATGCAGGAAAAAAGACCACTCAGCATTTCCCGCGCTGTTTCCGGCAATAATTAGCTTCTGCCCCGTAGCTTTAGCCACTTCAATGGCGGCAAGCACGCCTTTTTCTCTGTTAAGCCTGCTTAAATATAAAAGGTAGTCGCCGGGGGAATCGTTAAATTCGTAACGCGCGGGATCGATGCCGTTATAGACCACGCTGCATGCGGGGACACCAAAATCTTCCATGCTTTTTTTATGATCTTCA
>CAYORD010000134.1:0-1875 GCA_964406265.1 uncultured Candidatus Saccharibacteria bacterium
ATCAAACGCAAAATCAAAAACGTTCTGCGAACCCTCCACATTCCAGAGCCATTGTGTCCTTTGCTTTCCATACATCTCCCGTATCTGCCACGCGCAGTGGATAACGATTGTCGGCTCAAGCCAGCGGACAATCCCCTGCCAGTCGTTTCCCGCCGTATTCGCGGTGAACCAGACGATTTTCTCGTTTCCCTTAAGCGACTCCGGTTGTTCCCGCTTATCAAGGCAGATTATCTGCTTCACATCAGGACGCTTTGAAAACTGGTCGGCAAGCATCCCGCCCACATACCCCGCCGCGCCGGTTAAAAAAATAGTGTGCATGTTGGATGTGCCAATAGAGCTAGCGGTATCTAGAAGAATAGTTTCTTTAAGAGATTTTTTTCTACATTAAAGTTGGGGGTCATATCCTTTTTTGTGCTTTCCTCATTCTTTTCTTTATGTTTTTCAAAAATTTGGCGAGGTATTGTTAATAATACTTGAAGTACGATAAGTAGAACCCCCCAAATTATTATAAAGGCAGCAATTGAATAAAGTACTCTGTCTTCAGAAAAGGGGAAGGCTTTTGTTGGTGCAAGATTAAAAATAGGTTGAAAAGAAACGCCCACTGCACCATCTGGAAAAATCTTAAAATACTTGGGAGAATAATGAGCGTCACCCGAGCCCTTAATAATAAACTCCTCAATAGGCGAGCTCATTGAAAGCGTTTTACATACTTCTTTTCCTCCGGCAATGTCTGTATGAGAAATCAATTCTTTCCCACTTATATCTAAGATCGTAAATCCTCCGTCCAAAGCCTCGCTTTCCCCATTTTCTATAACCTTGCTCCTATTTTCTATACAAAAATTGACAGAATTTATACTGTATGGAATTTGAAAAAGTTCAAGTATTTTTTTTCTAATATCTGGTTTATTTATTTCTTCCGTATTAATTGTCACTTTTACCTGGTCATCTGCAGTTTTTCCAACAAGAAAAGGGGATTCTTGTGTCCAAAGCAAAAGGTAGGTGAAAAAAAGCGGCAACAACCAAAAAAATAGAAGATATGTGAATATTTTTTTACTTTTTACTTTCATTTGACCACCAATGCTTATTAATTATTCACTTCAAACTCCCTCCACTCATAATCTTTTAAAACAACAAGTTCCAAATCGTGCGGGTATTTTTCCATAAGCGTGATGGCGTCTTCGCCGTGTCCTTTCAGGATTTCGCTCTTGTAGTGACAGATGACGCGGAGCGGCAGGATGCCGAGCCCTTCATGTACGCCGCCTTTCGTTGCCGAATAGTAGTACGTTGAAAGGACATATGCGCCCGCCGATGAACCGCTTACAATTTTCCCCTCAAGCGCATTTTTAAAATCAGGGTAACTTTTCAGCGTTTCAATCAACTTGTCCGTATCCCCCCCGCGCATGTATATGGCACCCGCCGCGCTGGCCTGCCCCATAAACTTTCCCTCTTCTGCACGAACAATATCAAAATTTTTATTCTCCGCCTGTTCAAGAATACGCGCTTTGTCTTCGGCAAACAACTTCGGCACCTCTTCGTCCTTCCGCGCGAAATAGAGAAGCACATTTGCACCGTCCGGGAGTCCTTTTGTCATTTCGCGATAAAATCCCCGATTCAGTTCGTTGTCCGCGCCCGTAAACCCACCGTGTAAAATAAATTTTGTCATACGTAGTCACAAAAATCCTACAGGAGTTGTAACCGCTTTTTAAGACGGTTAGTGTCCCAAACAAAAGCCCCCGCAAGGTGAAAACCTTTCGGGGGGCGGGGTATTTGGATTAAGCGGCGGTATGCTGCCCCGGGGCTACTCTGTCCAACTATTCTTGGTGAGCCCTGGCAAGCCGTCTTTCAAATTCCTAAAACGGCGCGCTTCCGCAATTT
>CAYORD010000135.1:0-1533 GCA_964406265.1 uncultured Candidatus Saccharibacteria bacterium
ATTCCTGTAATTCTCTATGTTGACCTAGAGTAAATTCAAGATTCTCACGGTGTTTGCCATAGGTATCACCGTATGCATTATGCGGATTGGGATGGGGCGCATTATATTCTTCTTCCGTTAACAATTCTTTCGGATTTCTCTTTTGAAATTTAACAATATCTGCACCGCAAAACTCCTTCGCGGTCTTTATCATCTCTTTTGCAATTGAAAGGTCACCCTTATGGTTGCACCCCACTTCTGCGATAATAATAGTTTTTTGCATATACTCTACAATTATGAGAATGAGGCAGTGCGTTGCATGCGCCTGCCTTCTTTTGACGACTGTTCTGCGGCCGCGCACACCTCAAGTGTTTTTAATGCGTCCCAGCCGGTAACAAAAGGTTGTCTACCTGACGCAACGCACTCTAAAAAGTCACACAACAGCTCAAAAAAGGCATCATCCCTACTCACGCGTCCTTGAAATATTTCGGATGTACGGACGTCCCCCCGAAACCACTCAACCCTATTGCCTCCCATGTAAGAATCCCAGAAAATAGTTCCTTTTTCACCCATAATCCACATATCTTTCCGCGGCTTTCTTCCAAAGGCATCCTGATGAATTTGTGTAACAGTACCGCTATCATGAAAACAGGTGAATTCAGCAAAGTCATCACTGTCAATCGTCACGTTAGATATCCGATCAATGCGTGCCGAAACACCAGTAATCTCACCGAAAAACCATCGAGAAAAATCGACAGTGTGATTCTCATCTAAAAGTTCACTGCCCCCCAATGACTTTCTGCTCGCGTACCAGTCAGACGGACGTTCCCACGGATGCCAATCCGGAAGGTATTCGGAAAATGTAATTTGCGCAGAAAATATTTTTCCAAGCGCGTTTTGGTCCAGAAGTTTCTTGATATATCGAAAAAAAAAAAAAAAACGATATACGTAACACACGCCAACAAGCCGCCCCGCTTTGTCTGCCGCAAGAAGAAACTCCTTAACCCCCCCCGTCGTGTGAGAGATACTTTTTTCCATCAGGACGTGTGCCCCCGCGGCAATTGCCCTTTTGCCGCTTTCAATGTGGAACGCGGGCGGATTCGCGACAATAACAACAGTATGCCGCCCAGACGCATACGCATCCTCTTCGGTTTTGAAAACTGATACGTCTCCAAAATGTTCGGCTATTTCAACACGACGATCCTCGCGTGGTTCAACAACCGAAACGTGTGACGAAGGAATACCAAGCCCAAGCACATTTCCGAAATATCGCTTGCCAACAGACCCACCACCAACAACCAGCACATGTGTTTTACGCAAAAAGTCCAGTGCGAATCTCCCATCCGCCCTGCGTTTTTGCCATTTATAGAACTCGCCAGTACTGACTAATCCGAGCATACTTTTAATATGCATTTAATACTCCCCATAGTCAATATTGACGCTATAGATATAACGTGGTAATTCAAGACGTATTCTCAGTATGCCTTTCAAGAGCCTTTATGACAGAGGAGGTGTCCTGGCGTCCAAGCCCCTGCTCCATCGCCATATCATACA
>CAYORD010000135.1:1543-1858 GCA_964406265.1 uncultured Candidatus Saccharibacteria bacterium
AAGCAGTAGAGGGAGTTTTAAACGCATCAAATCAGCGGCGTCTTCGGCAAGCGCCATGTCTTTGCGTATATTCACAAGCGGCGCTAGTGTGGGTTCAAATTTGTTTTTCTCAAATTTCTGCGCTTTCAGAGAGAGAAGCGGGCTCGCCACTGCGCCATTTTGCAAAACTTCCAGAGTTTGTTTTCTGGTGAAGCCGAGCTTATCGCCTAACAGTAACGCCTCACTGAATGCCACGAGTGAAATTCCGCACACAAGATTGTGAATTATTTTAGCCGCTTGCCCTAGTCCCGACCCCCCCATCCAAACAATTTTTTT
>CAYORD010000136.1:0-1852 GCA_964406265.1 uncultured Candidatus Saccharibacteria bacterium
GCCCATCACAAAATCCTCCCCCCCGCCTGCCAATCGGCGGGCAGGCAACCCCCTCCTTTATAAAGGAGGGAGAAGCAGGGGGTGGATTTTCCTCACCCCCAAAATATTCCGTTGACCCCTATAGAGAACCGATATGAAGTATCAAACCCCGCAATTTATAGACATTGAAGACCGCTTGTTCGGGCCGCTCACGGTCAAACAATTTGTGTACCTCGTGGGAGGCGCGGGGCTTTCGTTTATTCTTTATCGCTTTCTCACATTCTTTATCGCCATTCTTGCGATTGCGCCGGTCGTTGCGCTCTCGCTTGCGCTCGCGTTTTGGAAAATCAACGGAAAACCGTTTGTGTTTGTGCTTGAGTCCGCCATCCGCTACTATTTTTCCGAAAA
The DNA here is from genome assembly GCA_964406265.1 of uncultured Candidatus Saccharibacteria bacterium. Taxonomy (GTDB): domain Bacteria; phylum Patescibacteriota; class Minisyncoccia; order Phycocordibacterales; family UBA10002; genus UBA10002. The sequence continues at coordinate 388 of CAYORD010000136.1, forward strand.
ACTCTACCTGTGGCGCAAAATCCCAAAAGCGCAATCTGCAAAAGACACGGCAAAAACGAGTGACGCGCCTCTGATGCCCAAATTAACCGAGGGAAAGTTGCGCGATTTAACATGGACGCTGGATATTTCACATACGACGACTAGAAAGTAACTAAACACCACCACCCCTTAATCCCCTCCTCAACTGAGGAGGGGTGCCGAGCGGAGCGAGGCGGGGTGGTGATGAGAAAAAACATGTTATGATTTTATAGCAAATCTATGCCTCCCCACACCAAACCCACTCAAGAATTTGTTCCTATATCTGAAATCCGTGATGGGATTTTAGTTTTGCGCGACGGGGGCTTGCGCGCCGTTCTTATGGTTTCTTCCGTCAATTTTGCGCTCAAATCAGAAGACAATCAAGAAGCGATACTTTTGCAATTTCAGAACTTTCTCAATACGGTGGACTTTTCTGTGCAAATCGTCATTCATTCGCGTCGGTTTGATGTGCGCCCCTACTTGGCGCTCCTTGAAGCGCGGGTGAAAGCGCAGCAGAATGAATTGCTGAAAATACAAACGCGCGAATACATCGGCTTCGTGCGCTCGTTTACGGAAAGCACGGCGATTATGTCCAAGACCTTTTTTATCGCCGTACCGTACTCGCCAACACCGGTGAAGCTTAAGGGCGGACTGCCGATAGGGCTTCGGCGCAAAAACCCAACCGCCGCTGTTGCGACCACCGACTTCAATGAGAACAGAACGCAATTGGAGCAGCGCGTGTCTATTGTAGAGCAAGGGCTCACGCGCTGCGGTTTGCGCACGGCGCGGCTCGGCACCGATTAAGAGATAGAATTGTTTTACAAATTATTCAACCCGGGCGAAGAACAGCATGCGGCGGTGAGCAAATAAAAAATATGGGACTTTTTGATTTTCTAAAACCGAAAAAGAAGGCGGGAGAAGAAATTACGCCAATCTTACCAGAGCAGATTTACCAATCGGGCGTGTTGGAACTGCGCGATGTGCTCGCTCCGGCGGCGCTTAAAATCTCTCCAAAAACGCTGAATATGGGAGAGAAAATTGCCCGCACCTATTTCGTCATCTCCTATCCGCGCTTCCTCACCGCCGGTTGGTTTTCGCCAATCATCAACTTAGATAAAGTGTTTGATGTTTCCATCTTCGTGCATCCGATTGAGACCGGCAAAGTTTTAAAACAATTCCAGAAAAAAGTGGCGGAAGTGCAGAGCCAGATACATACGCGCGAGGAAAAGGGGTTTGTGCGCGACCCGATGCTTGAAACCGCGTATCAGGACTTGGAAAAACTCCGCGACGAGCTCCAACAAGCGCAGGAAAAGATTTTTGATGTCGGGCTCTACTTGACGCTCTATGCTGATACCGAAGAAGAGTTAGAGAAGGTGGAAAGCGAAGTGAAATCCATTATGGAAGCGAAGCTCGTGTATATAAAGCCCGCGCTGTTTCAGCAGGCGGA
>CAYORD010000137.1:0-1839 GCA_964406265.1 uncultured Candidatus Saccharibacteria bacterium
AACCATGCCTCTTTATCTCGAGGCATCACCACTTCATCATCCTCAAAAAACTCTCGCACTTGCGGCACATAATCACAAAGTTCAAATCCGCCGCTCGCGGGAATTTTGAAGGTGCGGGCATTAATAGTCCGGTTATCGGCGCCCGGCTGCTTTTCATGAAAATTAATGCTGATCTTCGCCGAGGCGTAGGCCGATCCTTCCATATCAATCGGCACTTGGCGCAGGAGCCGCAGCTTCGACACGAGTCCGCTTCCCAGCGTCATCCGTTCGGCTTTTGCCAGAGGGTGCAAAATACTCCGGTCGACGAAATCCCAGCCAAAGCCAAAAATCTTCGTTTGATACTTTTCTTGGAGCGGAAGCAGTAATTCTTCAAATGCTTCCCGCTTCTTCGGCAGATTAGCGCCAATATATATCACGTCAGAGCGGTATCGAGGGATGGGTTTCGCTCCGCCGTGGATCCGTCTCGAAGCGGCAAGCCAATGCATTTTTCTGAATAACTCGGCCGGGAAGTCCTTAAATTCAATTGTCGGGTCGGTTTCAGAAAAATAGACATCAACGATATCCTCTCGGGCAATCGCAGCTGAAAGTTTTTGAGATACCGCTCCGTGCAGAACTACGCGCCCACCCTGTTTGCGGAAATTCCTCAAGACCTCGATCTTTGTATCAAGATCTTCTATGAGCAACCCCCCTTCTTCGATGAAGATATCGGGGAGAAGAGTCGTAAGCGTGGTTCGAAGATCTGTCTTCTCTGTGAGCGGAAAAACTTTGTGTCCGGAATCCTCGAACGCCTCCTTGTATCCTTCATATGTGAAACGATCGTCCCCCAGCCCACCGGGGTACAAAATGTGGTAAAGGATTTTCATCCCGTTAGAAGCAGATCGCGATCACGCGGCCCTTTTCTGCTATATATATTGGATAATGGTATGTTATTCGGTAAAACGATCGCGGCTTCTAACGGTATTCATGCTCCAATGCTAATGTGAAACGAAGTAAAACAAACGCTTTAAAGCTCTATGTAACCATGGCGCCTTCTTTGCAAGAAAGCGAAAGAATCCTCCGAAATATACTTCTTTCACATACAAGAAGTAGAATCGCGAGAAATAGCCGGCGCCGTGACTAAAGTTTACGCGCTTCGTCTCTTCCCACGCGCTCGCTCCTGAAGTGACCGTCTTTCTCCCACTGTGTTCAAGTGTCGTCTGGAGAATACGCGGCAGATAAAAAACTCTTACTCCACTCTTCATCATACGAACGAAGAGGTCATGCTCTGCAACGTGTCGGAGAGAGGTATTGAAGCCGCCGGTTTTATCTAAGAGCGCCCGCCTGAAAATCGCCGCGCTCTGGGGAATCTGATATCCGCGGGAGACGACATCGTGTAAGTTGTATAGCTTATGACTAATAACGCGGTACGTGCCATTCTCAAATATCTGGCCGTGGTTACCATAGATAAGATCTATCTCTGGGCGTCGCGCGAGTTCTTCCATAAAACCAGAAAGCGATGCTGGTTCAAGGTAGTCGTCGGAATTCAAGATCATGATGAAATCACCCATTGCTTTCTTGAGTCCCTTATTCATCGCCTCGCTTTGCCCTGAATCTTTTTCTGAAATCCAAGAAAAACGATAGCCACGCTTTTTAAAATGGCCCTCAAAAGATTTCAAAAGTTCTGCAGTGCCATCGGTCGATGCACCGTCTAAAACAACCTGTTCAACGTTCTCACATGATTGTTCAAGAACGCTTTCAAGTGTCTTTTTAAGGAGGTTTCGCCGGTTAAGACTCGTAGTAATAATGCTTATGGAAAGTCCCTTATTCATATTCATAATTCGTTATTCGTTATTCGTTATT
>CAYORD010000138.1:0-1828 GCA_964406265.1 uncultured Candidatus Saccharibacteria bacterium
AGCTTTTTGGCCGCGTGCCGCTTACGCTTCTGCGTTATCACTGGTTTCTGGAGCATATTTCTTCGACCAAGCGGCGTTCCTATGATGCAGTCAAACGCATGATGGATATTGTGCTTTCGCTACCCCTTCTTGCCGTCGTCGCACTGCTCTATCCGTTTGTTGCACTCGCCATAAAACTTGAAGACGGTGGCCCTGTCTTCATAGAGCAACGTCGCACCGGCAGAAACAACGCCGCTATTGGACTCCTCAAGTTTCGCACTATGCTTTTTAACGACCACGGCCAGTGGGGAAAATGGGGGCAAGAGAATCAGGTAACGCGGGTCGGCGCATTTCTGCGCAAAACTCGCCTTGATGAGTTCCCCACCTTGTGGAATGTGCTTATGGGAGATATGTCACTCATCGGTCCTCGTCCCGAGTTTCCGGAGGCGGTAGCGCAGTACGCGCAGGAGGTTCCCTATTACAACGCGCGCCATCTTATCAAGCCGGGGCTTTCGGGCTGGGCGCAACTCTACGGCGAGCATCCGCACCACGAAACAGATGTGTCAAAAACAAAAAACAAGCTCTCCTACGACCTCTATTATCTCAAACACCGCTCCTTCTGGCTCGATATCAAGATTGCGCTGAAAACCATCAAAATCTTGCTTTCACGGTCGGGAGTGTAAACGCGAAGACGCAGAAGCACCAAATTACAAGCACCAAATCACAAACAAATCTCAAATTTCAATCTCAAAATCATAAATGAGACTCTTCCTTTGAAGATTTTTGGCTTTGGATATTGTTTGTAATTTGGAAATTGTGATTTGGAATTTCCGATAACGCGCGCTCTTGTCGTGCAGTTATATCTGCAACAACATGACTAAGAATACAAAGAGAGGAAAAGGTACAAAAGTGGTGGTCGTCGGCGGTGCTGGCTTCATCGGTTCGCATCTCGTTGATGCCCTCATTCTACGCGGACACGAAGTGCATATGATTGATAATCTGTTGGGAGGGAGAAAAGAGAATGTGAATCCCAAGGCGGTTTTTCACAAAGCCGATATTCGCGAGCTTGCAACAATCAAACCGCTTATCAAAGGCGCGCAGTTTGTTTTTCACTGTGCCGCGCTCCCGCGCGTGCAGTATTCCATTGAACATCCGGCTCTGACGAATGAGGTGAATGTGGGAGGAACGCTGAATGTTTTGATTGCTTCACAGGAAGGCGGGGTCAAGCGGGTTATATACTCTGGTTCAAGCTCTGCCTATGGCGACCCCGCTTCTTCCCGCCTCGTCGGCGGACAGGCGGCGGGCAAGCAGTTTTTGCCGCTCAAAGAAACACTGCCGGTGAACCCAAAGAGTCCGTACGGTCTCCAGAAATATGTCGGCGAACTCTACTGCAGGGTCTGGAGTGAGGTACATGGACTTGAAACGGTCTCGCTTCGCTACTTTAATGTCTATGGTCCGCGGCTCAATCCAGATGGCGCCTACGCGCTCGCTATCGGAAAGTTTCTAAAACAACGGAAAGAAGGAAAGCCGCTCACGATTTGGGGAGATGGCACGCAGACGCGGGACTTTACGCATGTGCGTGATATCGTGCGGGCGAATCTACTTGCCGCGGAAAGCACGAAGGTTGGGAAGGGCGAAGTCATCAACATCGGCGCAGGGCGTAATTTTTCCGTGAATCAACTCGCGAAGCTTATCGGCGGCCCCGTCGTCCACGAGCCGCCGCGCATTGAGCCGCACGACACGCTCGCGGACAACTCGCTCGCACGCAAACTCCTCGGCTGGAAGCCGGAGGTAACATTTGAGAAAGGAATCGCGGAACTGAAACGGCTCTACAAACTTTAGAATTTGC
>CAYORD010000139.1:0-1826 GCA_964406265.1 uncultured Candidatus Saccharibacteria bacterium
TAGAAGCATGCCGTCATGATGAAGTTCAATCCGAAGCAGTGGGTGAGCGGCACGAAACAGAACAATCTGTCGTTCGGCCTCATTCCGGTCAGCGCCGAGGCGTAGCGGACGTTTTCTGAAATATTCCGGACGCTGAGCTCAACTCCTTTTTGCTCGCCGGTTGTTCCGGAAGAATAAAGTACGGTTGCGGTATTTTCCGCGCCAAGAGAAGATTTGCCGCCTGATAGGTGCGCGGTTAAAGAATGGGAATTTAAGTAAATATTTCCCAAAGAAATTTCATCAAGCAAAATTTTGGCGCAGGTTGCCTTCATATTTTTTTCGATTTCTTCTTCCGGTAAAGCGGCATTCAGCATCACGCTTACCGCTCCCAGTTTCGAAAGCGCAAGATAAGCGGCAACAAGCGTTGGCGAATTTGGCAGACAGAGGCAGACTTTGTCGCCTTTAACTACGCCGGAATTGGCCAATCCCCGCGCTAGCACATCTATTTCGCAATCCAACTCTCCATAAGATAAAATTTTATTTCCTTCTCCGCCGGGCGAGCCTTCAAAGATTATCGCGGGTTTTTCGCGCCCTTCGAGAAAAAAATTTCTGCTTCTTGCGAACATTTCGTACGCTGTTTTTTCGTTTTCCATCGGAATCGTTCCTTTCAACGAGCTTGCAATTTGCGCTACCCCAAGTATATTTGAAATAGAAGAATTGACAATAGAATGAAAACGGACGAGGCTCCCGTCGTTATTGACGGCGAAAACCTAACAATAGAAGATGTTGTAAGTGTTGCGGGGTATTTGAGTAAGGTCGCGCTGAGCGATGACGGAGAATTTCTGAGAAAAATACGGCAGGGCCGCGAATTTTACATCGAAAGCGGCGTTTACGCATACGGAGATAAAATGGGCGTGGGAGCCAATGTCGGGAAAATAATTCCAGAAGCAAAAAGGGTGGCTTTCCAAGAGCGTCTTATTGATTCGCTTTCTTGCGGCGTCGGCGATGAACTTCCGGAAGATGTTGTACGCGCCGCGATGCTTCTCCGGATAAATTCACTTGTGAAAGAGGGCTGTTCGGCGATTGGTCTCGAAAAGATCGAGCGCATTATTTATTTTTTGAATAACGGCATTACGCCGGTCATGCGCAAATTCGGTTCGGTCGGCGCAAGCGGCGACCTTGTGCCGCTCTCTTCAATTGCCGCCGCGATCCAGGGCAAAGGCAAGGTAAGATACAAAGGCAGGTTTTATAAAACAAAAAATCTTTTCAAAAAGCTGGGCATTGAGCCGTTGGTGCTTTACGAAAAAGAAGGCCTTTCTCTGGTCAACGGCACTTCCGCCATGACCGCCATGGCCGCACTGGCATTGGCTGATTCAGAATATTTTTTAACCCTTGCTCTTGTGGCGGAAGCTATGGCAACAGAAGCACTGGGCGGAATGACGGATCCTTTTGATGACTTTGTGCAAACCATGAAAAATCATCAGGGACAAAAAGACGCCGCTTATTTTTTACGCCTATTTCTGAAGGATAGTGCGCTTACAAAAAACATTGAGGATTTGAGATCCGAAGTCAGGTTGCAAGCCATAGGCGCGTCTTCAGTCGTTGAATCCACTATTGAGCTTCAGGACCCTTACTGTATAAGGTGTTCGCCTCAGCTTTTTGGACCTGTCATCGAAATTCTCGGAGATGTGCGCCGATGGGTTGCGAACGAGATCAATTCGGCGAATGACAACCCGATAGTAAATTTGGCAGAAAAAAAAGTCCACCACACCGGAAATTTTTCAGGATTCTATATCGTAAGGGCAATGGATGCTTTGCGTCTTGCAATGTTCGATGTTGCCGATCTG
>CAYORD010000140.1:0-1823 GCA_964406265.1 uncultured Candidatus Saccharibacteria bacterium
GCTCGGCGGCGCAGGCGTTATTATCGCGCGGCGCAAAAAAACTCCCGCCGACGAGTTTGCGATAACGGAGGAGGGGAACGATACTCTGTAAAATCATGTTATAGAAAAGAAGCGGCGAAGGAATAAATTGATAACCCGAATAACGCGAATTAAAAATCACGAATAACTCGAATTAAAATTAAACAAGGTAGTTGCAATTTGTGTTATTCGCGTGTATCCGCGTATTCGTGTTACTATGCGAAGCTATGGCAAAAAAAGTCCTCATTTTTTCTCTCGCGTATGGTCCGCGTTTCTGGGGCGGCGCTGAAATTGCGGTCAAAGAAATAACCGACCGAATCGCGCCGGAAAACATTTCTTTTGACATGATTACGCTTCGCTTTGATTCTGTTTTGCCGCGCGAAGAAAAAATGGGAAACATTTTCATCCATCGCATCGGCTTCTCCGCAAAAAAGCCCGACGTGAAAGACCTTTCCTCTTTCCCGCTTCTGGCGAATAAATATTTATTTCCTTTTCTCGCTTTTTGGAAGGCGGTGGCGCTTCATCGGGAAAACCGATATAACGCAACATGGGCGATAATGGCGAATTACGCGGGTTTCGCGGCGCTTTTTTTTAAGCTTGCGTATCCGAAAGTTTTTTACCTGCTGACGCTTCAAGAAGGCGACCCGATTCCCTACATCAAACGCCGCGTTCGGTTTGTGTACCCGCTTTTCAAGCGCATTTTTACGAAAGCGGATGCGGTGCAGGCGATTTCCCGCTATCTTGCCGCGTTTGGCGCCGAGATGGGAGCGCGGACGTCCCCAGTCGTTATCCCAAATGGCGTTGACGCGGCGTTTTTTCGTGAGGGGAAAGAGAGGCATTTCCCCGGATTGAACGAAGGTCCAAAGACGCTCATCACCACGTCGCGTCTTGTAAGAAAGAATGCGATAGAAGACATCATGGAAGCGCTGACATTTTTGCCGTCGGACGTTCGGCTTCTCGTGCTTGGTATCGGGCCGCTTGAGCGTGAATTAAAAGAAAAAGCCGAATTGCTCGGCGTAAAAGGAAGAGTGCTTTTTCTGGGGCATAAACCGCACACGAAGATGGTGCGTTATCTTGCTGACGCGCATGTATTCGTGCGCCCATCGCTTTCGGAAGGGATGGGAAACTCGTTTTTGGAGGCGATGGCGGCAGGTCTTCCCGTTATCGCGACTCCTGTCGGCGGGATTCCTGATTTCCTGCGGCATGAAGAAACGGGACTTTTTTGCGAGGTGAAGAATCCGCGGAGTATCGCGCGGCAGGTGGCGCGTCTCTTTGCGGAGCGCACACTGCGGGAGAAAATTATCATCAACGCGCGCCGTCTTGCGCTGACCAAATATAATTGGGATACTATCACGCACCAATTTGAGGAAAAAATATTCAGCATAGTATGAAAAAAATAATCCTGTTCTTTATTCGGCATAAGGTGATACGGTATCTTATTTCCGGAGGGACGGCGGCGTTTGCAAATCTTGCGTTCCTCTTCATACTGACCGAATTTGCCGGAATGTGGTATCTTACCTAGTCAATCCTTTCGTTTATAGCAGGATTTGTTGTGAGTTTTACCCTCCAGAAATTCTGGACTTTCGAGGATGGGCGCAGAGGAGTAATCGGCCGTCAGCTTGTTTTATATCTTGTTGCTGCGCTCAGCGCGCTCAGTCTGAATACCGTTCTCCTCTTTCTTGCGGTAGATGTTTTTGGGTTGTGGTATATGGTCGCGCAGTTCTTTGTGTCCGGCGCTATCGCTGTCGGAAGTTTTTTTGTCTATAATGCGCTCATTTTTCAAAAACATGACGCAGAAGAGGACA
>CAYORD010000141.1:0-1799 GCA_964406265.1 uncultured Candidatus Saccharibacteria bacterium
GAAAGGCGCCGCGCGGCTTGTAATCGTAAAAATACCAAAAGCAGTCGGTAACTAAACGAGGTTGACACGGGTGTCTCTTGAAGAAAGAGGAACCCTTTTTATCTATGCGCATTCTGAACACAACAGGAAAAGAATATCCGCAGACGGCACGGGATATTTTGAAGAAAATTGGCGTGGTAGAATACCATGCGTTTTCACGCGCGGAGCTTTTGAAACGCATCGGAGAATACGATGCGGCGGTTATCGGGCTTGGGCTCGTGTTTGACAAGGAAGTTCTTGCGCGGGCGAAAAACCTGAAAGTCATCGCGACAGCGACGACTGGGCTAGACCACATAGATTTAGAAGAGACGAAAAATAGGAGGATAAAGGTTTTGTCGCTTCGCGGGGAGACGAAATTTTTAAATACTATCACTGGTACGGCAGAACTTGCGGCGGGGCTCATGATTGAGCTCTTGCGCCGCACTCCACATGCGTTTGAGTCGGTAAAACGATACGAGTGGAACCGAAACGCGTTCCGTGGGCACAATCTCTATGGGCAGACATTGGGCATCGTGGGATTGGGGCGCCTTGGCTCCTGGATGGCGCGGTATGGGCAAGCGTTTGGTATGAAAGTGATTTTTTGCGACCTGTATGTGAAAAACGCGCCACAAGGGATACAAAAGACGCCCTTTCAAAAACTGCTTAAAGTAAGCGATGTTATTTCCATCCATGTACACCTCGGGAAAGACACCGAGGGAATGTTCGGGAAAAACGAATTTGCGCGCATGAAAAAAAGCGCATATCTCGTGAATACCGCGCGCGGAAAAATTGTGGATGAAAAAGCATTACTTGCCGCGCTTACGAGAAAAAAAATCGCCGGCTACGCGACGGACGTGCTTGCAGATGAGCTCTCTTTCGAAAAGGGATTCAATGGCCACCCGCTTGTTGAATATGCGAAAAAGCACGACAATCTTATTATCGTTCCACATATTGGCGGGATGACGGAGGAGTCGCGCAAGGCAACAGATATTTTTATTGCTGAAAAACTTAAAAGATTTTTCAGCAGGCGAATACGGAAATGAACTCTGTGTTCGTGCCACACTCTCATGAAGAAAACAATAGTGCTCACCTCGGGAGGTTTTGACCCCATGCACGTGGGGCATTTCCGCTGTATGCAAGCTGCAAAAAAGCTCGGCGATTATTTGATCGTTATAGTAAATGGCGACAGTTGGCTTATGAGAAAAAAGGGCCGCGTATTCATGTCCGCCGAGGAACGAGCCGAAATCATTAAGGGTTTTTCTTGCGTAGACGAAGTATATATATTGAACAGTAAAAAAGATGATGTGTGCGAAGCGCTTGAGCGCTTTAAGCCCGACATTTTCGCGAAGGGGGGTGACAGAACCGCAAAGAACATCCCAGAACGGGCGTTTTGCAAAAAGCTTGGGATTAAAGTCGTCTATCGTGTCGGAGGGGGCAAGATTCGGTCAAGCTCGGAACTTTTGGAAAAATATTGGAAGCAAGAGAACTTTAGGCGCGGAAAGCGGCGAAAGTAGCATACATCTTTTTTGTGTCCGCGAGCATGCGCGTAAGCGCAAAGTTTTTTTTGATTGCGTTCTCAAACTCCCGCCCCGCGATGGTGCGCGCGTTTGGGTTCACTAGCATAAACGCAAGTGCATGAGCCAATGTCCGAGGATTTTCAGGCGGCACCAAGAGGCCGGTTTTTTTGTGTTCTATCACCTCCGGGATGCCGCCAACGGTTGTCGCGACGATAGGAAGCCCCGCGCGCCCCGCTTCAAGAAGCGCGTAGCTCAAGGCTTCGG
>CAYORD010000142.1:0-1797 GCA_964406265.1 uncultured Candidatus Saccharibacteria bacterium
TGAAGCAGTTTCTTTTTAAAGACGGGAAACCGTTTAACTACAATGCGGCGCGGTTTCCGCGAAGCCAAGATTTGCCGGAGATACATGCTCTTTCCTGGGCGGCATCGGTTATATCGCGGAAACTCATGATTGAGCGCAAAAGCACTGTGGGAGCAAAACCGTTTCTTTACGAGCTTTCGGATACCGAAGCAGTGGACATAGACACGCCATTTGATTTTACGATTGCGGAGGTTATGTATCAGAAACTTTTTCTATAAGATGAGCATCTGCAGGGAAATAAAAAAACGCATAGAAAAACAGCTTCCAAGCATACTGGAAATTCGCAACCGGAGAAAGATGAAGGGGGATGGGACGTATGTCACGAGAGGAGACTTGTTGTGCGATAAAATAATTTTTGATTATGTACGATCTCTTCCGGAACAATTCGAGATAGTATCGGAAGAAAAACGGGTAGTAGAATTTTTCTACGATCCGAATAAAAATTACATTGTTGTCGATCCTATTGATGGCACGGAAAACTTCACTTCAGGACTCAAAGAATGGGGAGTTTCTGTGTGTGCCTACAAACAGGGAACGCACGCAGAATCAATGCTTATTATGCCGGAGCTTGGATTCTCGCTCATTACCGGCGACAAAATAAAAAAGAATCAGTCCAGAATTCACGGGCTCTCCTCGTCTCTTTCTCGAGAACATTTCAGGAACTTGAAAGACGGGCTTGAGTACCGAATCATGGGGTGTGCTGTGTACAACTTCTACAATGTCATCATGAAGTCATACCTCTCGCTTGAAAATCCGCGCGGAGCGCGGTCATGGGATATTCTTGCCGGACTTAATCTCGCGCGCGAGCATGGATTACGCGTGACAGTGAACGGAAAAAAATATCGCGGCGAGTTTCTTGACCCGAAAGGAAAGTACCCATTTAAGGTTGAACATGCGCATACAAAGCAAAGATAACATTGTAACGATTGTTGCCGAATTCACCACGAATCACGCAGGTGACATGAAGCGGCTCTTGAAGATGGTCCATGCCGCGAAAGACGCCGGCGCGGATTTGATAAAAATTCAAAAACGGGATGTGGAAACATTCTATTCGGACGACCAATTGAATGTCCCCTATACATCTCCATTCGGCACAACGCTTCGGGATTACCGGAAAGGCATTGAGCTTTCGGAGGCGCAGATAGGAGAGTTTGACAGAGAGTGCAAAAAAGTAGAGATAGAATGGTTCGCGACGATTCTTGACATCAATTCGTTCCACGCTCTTCGGCCCTTCGGGAAACGGCTTTTGAAAATCCCCTCAACAATTTCGGAACATAAAGAGTTTCATGCGGAAATCGCAAAACTCCATAAGGGTCCCATTGTCGTTTCAACAGGCTTTACTTCACAGGAGTACGAAAAATATGTAGAAGAGAGATTTAAGAACAATGAAAAGATATATTTACTTCAAGCAAATTCCGCCTATCCAACCCCGCCAGAGGATTGTGGCATAGGGGTTGTAAGGCGTTATACGCAATTAAGCCGCGCCAACCCGAAGATAGTGCCGGGGTATTCAAGCCACGACGAAGGATCGCTTGGCTCGATGATGGCCGTTGCCGCCGGCGCGCGCATGATTGAGAAGCATGTAAAGTTCGGCAGTACGGCATGGATACACTACGACAGCGTGGCGCTTGACCTTTCAAACGGTGAGTTCGCGCATTTCGTCAAAGATATACGGAAAGCAGAGCTCATGTGCGGGAGCGAACAAAAAGACATTAAGAAAAGCGAATACAATCGCGCTCCGCCGGTTCCGTTCACCAC
>CAYORD010000143.1:0-1770 GCA_964406265.1 uncultured Candidatus Saccharibacteria bacterium
GCAATATTTTGGATTGAGACGGACAAAATAAAGCCGAACCCGTTTCAGCCGCGCCGCGAGTTTGACCAAGAGAAGCTCCGCGACCTCTCCGAATCCATCCGCGCGTACGGCGTGCTCCAGCCGCTTGTGGTAACGCGCAAGGAAACGGTAAAGGACGACGGCGGCATTGCCGTGGAATATGAACTTCTGGCGGGCGAGCGGCGTTTGCGCGCGTCAAAGCTCGTGGGGCTCCCGCATGTACCGGTTCTTATTCGCGCTGGGGAAAACAGTGACCGCGAGAAGCTTGAGATTTCCATTATAGAAAACCTCCAGCGCGAGGACTTGAATGCGGTAGAACGCGCGCGCGCGTTCAAGCGGCTCGCGGAGGATTTTGGCTTCAAGCACCACGAAATCGGCACACGCGTCGATAAGAGCCGCGTGTATGTAACGTACACGATGCGTATTTTGGATTTGCCGGAAGAGATTCTGGACGCGGTCTCAAGCGGCGTCATCAACGAAGGGCATACGAGGCCGCTGCTGATGCTTGTAGACCGCCCCGACGAGCAGATGGTTTTGTTTAAAGAAATCTCGGTGAAGAAAATAACGGTGCGCGAGGCGGAAGAAACCGCGCGCAAAATTGCGATTGACCGCGCGCGGAAGAAAGATGTCGCCCAAGATCCGGAGATGGTTGCGATTGAAGGCAAGCTTCGCGAATCGCTCGGTACGCGCGTGCATATCTTGAAGCGCGAGATTGGCGGCAAGATTTTGATTGACTTTTTCTCTACCGACGATTTGATGGCTATTTTGGCGATGCTTGAATCAAAAGAGAAACGCAGTCCCAGCGAAATGATTGACCGCCACTTGGCGCGGATGAAAGCGGAAAAGCCGCCGAGTGCGCAAGAAAACGGCGACGAAGGCGAGCCGCCGGTTGTACTCCCGCCCGCGCCCGCAGAACTCACCGAAGACGAAGAAGAACTCTACTCCGTCCGCAATTTTACGGTTTGATTACATCTGCGGACCAGAAATGGTCGCCGGTTTTCTTTTATTTACCTGCTTTTTCTCGCTAAAACTACAAGCAGGACAAGTGCGATGGCTAAAAGACCATAAAGAATATAGAGTTTTGTCATAATCTATTTTTTACTTTTCCCTTTTATATAAATACCAAACAAAATAAACACTATCGCGAGCACCGCTCCGATGAGGTAGAAATTTATCAGAGCATTATTTATATCCACGCTATTCATAAAAGATTTATTCTTTAGCTAATAAAACACTAATAGACCAAAAGGATATAGCGAGAATCAATCCGCCTACCATAGTTTTAAGATTTATAATATTTTCAATCAATTGTCCGACAAACAATGAAGCGAAAAACACTTGTGCAACATCACGGCTAATGGCGCTGGCGATTTCAGGTTTTGCAAATGAAGTGCGCAACATATACTATGTATGCCTTAATAGTACGCTACTGTCCTTTTTCGTCAATCCACAGGTTTTCTGCTAGTATGGCGAGATGTCTCTACCAGAACACATCCGCAATTTTTGCATTATTGCCCACATAGACCACGGGAAGAGCACCTTGGCGGACCGTTTGCTTGAAATGACGGGTACGATTGAAAAGCGAAAAATGCGCGCGCAAGTGCTGGATTCTATGGATTTGGAGCGCGAACGCGGTATTACGATAAAGATGACTCCTGTTCGGATGAACTACCAACTACTAACCACTAACTACCAACTGAATCTCATAGACACGCCGGGGCATATTGATTTTTCGTACGAAGTGTCGCGCGC
>CAYORD010000144.1:0-1770 GCA_964406265.1 uncultured Candidatus Saccharibacteria bacterium
TCCCGAAGCATATGAAACTTTAATAGCAACATTGAAAGAAATCTTTGGTATAGATACAGAAGAATGGGAAATCTATCTCTGCCATCAAGGACGATCGGCGGAGCACGCGCTTTTTTTGCAATTAGGGAAAATACTGCCGGAGAGATCAATTATCCCGAGCAACGGACACTTTGACACGACACGAGCAAATATTGAAACAAATAATATTGTTGCGCTCGATGTAACAGCTGAAGATGATGAAATGAAAAAAGATAAGTGGTTTCAAGGAAATATGGACATTGCGCATCTTCAAAAAACTCTCATGCTAAGCGATAAACGAATTCCACTTGTTTACGCCACAATCACGAATAACCGAATTGGAGGACTTGCGGTATCGCTCAAGAATTTAAAAACGATACGCGAGTGGTGTAGCGCGTATCGCAAATCTTTTTTTCTTGACGCGTGCCGTTTTGCTGAAAATGCGTGGTTTATTAAACAATACGAGCCGGAATATAAAGATAAAACCATTCAAGAGATCGCGCATGAAATGTTTTCTCTCTGTGACGGATTTACTATTTCATTCAAGAAAGATGGTTTATCACACATGGGCGGCGCGCTTGCGATAAGAAACAGGGCACTGCTCGCTCTGCAATATCCTTCCCTGCTAGAGAACCTCCGAAGCCAGCAACAAGTAATTGAAGGAAATGATAAACAAGGCGGTATGACACTTATGGATATGGCTTCAATCTCCGTGGGACTTCAACAGGTTATAAAAAAGGAATATCTTGACGGGCGTATTCATCAGGTAGAGACGTTCGGTATGGAACTTGCTCGCGCCGGAATACCGGTGATTCAGCCGTTTGGCGGGCATGCTATCTACATTGATGTTGATAAATTTTTTGAGGGAACAAAGATGAAGCGCGATGATTTTGGAGGAATCGCTTTGACCGCGCTCCTTCTCTTAAAAGGAGTGCGCGCATGTGAACTTGGCGCGTTTGCGTTTGGAAAATGGAATAAAGCGACAGGAAAAGAAGAATTCAGCGGTAGAAACCTTGTGCGATGCGCGGTCCCCCGTCTGAAATATGAGGAACAAGATTTAAAATATGCCGCTGATTGCATTAGAGGATTGTTTGATAGAAAAGACCAAATTCCGCGAGCGATTCCAATACATGGAAGAGAAAAACCCTTACGACACATGAGCGCACGATTTAGATTAGAATCTATATAAATAAAAGAAAAATCCACGGCAACCCCGTGGTTTTTGTTTGTATTAAGATTTTAGCACTGCCGCCTTGAGTATTTTGTGAGCAGTAGCCTCTAGAATCAGTCCGTGCTCATGAAGCCTGTGCCGAACTCTTTCAACAATTTCGTTTGACACGCTCTCTTTTTAGACTCTCGGCAATTCGCCATAACGATCAGCCCAGTATGATTCAAATTTCATCATGATTGGATATAATTCCGCCTGTTTTCCGTTTGCGTCAGGCACAGAAAGAACAACATATACCGAGGGCCATACATATACTGTTCCATCGTGTTCGGGAAAAACTATGTCTATGACTGAAACATACTGGGCAGCGCACCCCAAATCTCCAAGCGCCTTTAAGCATCCTTCCCAAAGACGTTGTATCATCCATTCAATACAATCTTGGTCTTCTTTGCGACCTCTTTGTGAATTTACAGTAAGGGTGATTTTGGCAGATGCTCCGCTAAGAAATGAGCGTTGACTCATTTTTACTCTCCCCTTGGACTATCCCTAGTTAATCTGAGACGAGAGTATTATATCGTTTAAAA
>CAYORD010000145.1:0-1763 GCA_964406265.1 uncultured Candidatus Saccharibacteria bacterium
ACCGGTGCATTCGCATTGCACAGTCTCGAGTCCGATTCTCGATGGGTCCACAAAAAACAACACAGTTCCATATATGGAACTGTGTTGTTTTTTGGATACGTAGAGTACATAAAAAAGCCGCAAGCTTTTTAGGGCTTGCGGGCAGGGAGTAACTCTGCGGGGTACTCTTTTAGAAAATACGTTGCCCAGATATTTCTGGTAACGCCTTCTTGGTCTGCGTGAATCCAGAAGCCGAATGCATCCTCAGAAAAAAGCGAATGTTGGCGGAGGCGAATTGTGCCCGACCACACAACGAGATTGGGGTCATCTGGTGAAAAGACGGTGAGACGGTCCTCGTCTTTAAGAATGTGTAATCCTGCGTATGACCACAAATCACCCACAGCACGCTCATGGTGTCCTTCTGGGCACTCGGGCGGTTGTGTTGTCTCTAACATCTCTCCTGCGCGCGATATCTTAATAACGTTTATTTTTAGGAAACCCTCTTGGTAAAGATATTTTCCGCATTTTTCGCAGTACGACCTCGGCACATTCTTAGTGATAAATCGTTCATCTTGAAATGCCCAGTACCCGCCCTCCGTGCCTGTTTCAAAGTGGAAGCAACACACTCCCCGGAGTGATTGGGGTGCTTGTTTTGTTTTCGTCATCGCACGGTACTTCCCCTATGTTGCAGCTACTTTCCATATCTTAGAACACACCTTGCGCAATCGCAACCGTTTCTTTTATCCCGCGAAGCTGTAAACTTGTTACAGTTCATAGAGTAGAGACTTGGGTGGTGCACAGTGAAAAAGAAATCGACTGTCAAACCTGAAGGAAAAATAGAATACGGGCGGTTGAAGAAAAAGACCGAGCTTGTTGGGTTAGCTGCCGATTTTTATCTGTTGACCGCGATGCGAACCATTGTCGATAGGGAAGATGAAAAAGGCGCCACATTCCTCAAATCTAAGAAAAAACTGCTCGATGATGTAAGAACAGCTCACAACAAAGACACGGAAAATCTAGAAAAACTATTTCTGGCGTACATACTACTCGCCGTTGTCTCAGAGCTTCAATACAAAGATAAAATAAAAACATCGGAAAAAAAGATAGATAAGGTGGTTGGTACTTTTTTTGAAGAACTGTCAGGCGAGAAACCGGAGAATAACTGCCTTGCATATCTGAAACAGTGCGTGCCAACGTGCGAGGATGCCCTTTCTTTTTTCAGGTCTGCGAAAAGAGCTTTCGGCGCGCTGAAATCGGGCTTTGGTGGGAAGGTGTGGCAAAGCATAGTAGATAAAACAATCATGCGACTTAGGGGGGAGATAAGCGCCGTTGTTTTTGTGGATATTATCTTTGACATTGAGCACCACGGCGGGCATGTTTTTGATAAGCACGACACGATACAGTGCAATAACGAACAACTCAAGGGTATTTTAGATAGCAAGCGAGATTATTCACTTGAAGTGCTATATAAAAAGTGCGTGCACGAGTATGGGTGCGCGTCGCCCCGTGTGAAAGCTTTTTACGCGCGTGGCGTTGTTGCAACAGTGTGGAAAGAAGTAAAAAACAGTACGGCCGAGGACAATACATAAAGCCCTGGAAACACGGGCTTTATTTTTGCATATTTGTTTTTAGTGTGATATAACACGAGTCAGTTAATGAGCTGAAACCACAGGAGATATACGAGATGAGTCCCATGCCTGATTCTGAACTTACTCTTGAAGACAGAATTCTGAAAGCAGCACCATTTGGAGAAAAAGAGGTGCGCGCGTGGATGGGAAATGAGG
>CAYORD010000146.1:0-1748 GCA_964406265.1 uncultured Candidatus Saccharibacteria bacterium
AAAATGTGGGATGATTTTACTCTTCGCCGCCACACGAAACCCGTTCCGAGCATCTATAGCGCAAACATTCTCTCATTAAGCGCCCTTACCAGATAAGCATTATGCCGCGCGGACTCCGCAATTGGACTTTCAAGGATGTCGTGAACTTTCTGAAGGATCACGGATTTGCGTATAGTTACACGAACGGAAGCCACCACTTTTACTTCAGACCAGATAAGCATGATCTTTCGCCTGTCTGCGTTGCATTCCATGGCAGGCGCGCAATTAAAATATGGGATATGAAAAGTATTGTGGCGCAATCAGGTATCCCGCTCCGTGAGTGGTTGGAAAATTAAATCTCTTTCTGCTATACTTTCCGTACCTATGAGTATTTTAATTCCGACGGTAATAGAAAAGACGACGAATGGCGAGCGCGCATACGACATTTATTCGCGCCTATTAAAAGAGAACATTATTTTCCTGGGCGGTCCGATTGAGGACTACACGGCGAATATCGTGATTGCCCAACTGCTGTTTTTGCAATCTGAAGACCCGAAAAAAGACATATCGCTCTATGTAAACTCGCCAGGCGGCTCCGTTACCGCAACCCTAGCGATTGTGGACACGATGAAGCACATCAAAAATGACGTTTCCACCGTGTGCGTTGGGCTTGCGGCCTCGGGCGCGGCGATTATCCTCTCCTCGGGCGCCAAGGGCAAGCGCTTCGCGCTTCCGAACGCGGAAATTATGATTCACCAGCCGCTCGGCGGAGCGCAAGGACAAGCGACCGATATTGAAATTACGGCGAAGCAAATTATCAAAATCCGAGAAAAACTCAACAAAATCCTCGCCGAAAACACTGGCCAGCCGGTTTCGCAAATAGAAAAGGATGTTGAGCGCGACTACTATATGTCTACGGAGGAAGCCAAAAAGTACGGAGTGATTGATAAGGTGCTATGAGCGCTGCCACATTCATTTTGCTAAAATTATCGCGATGATATACTATGAACGATGAAAATACGGTTCACGAAACACGCGCTTGAAAAACTTAAGGCATATGAGGGAGGAGAAATAAAGATTTCTGCTGCAGACCTTATACAAACCATCACGACACCAAACCTTGTTGACACCATAAGCAGGGTGCCGAAATATATTGCACAGAAACATTTGGATACTACCCATGTCCTTCGAGTGGTATATGCCGTAGAAATAGAACGCGGGGAAATAAGAATTATCACTTTTTATCCGGGAAGAAAATCTAAGTATGAAAAGAAAAAATAAAATTAATATCGCCTATGAACCGGATGCGGATGTTTTGAGCATGTCATGGGGAAAAATAAACAGTATTGACCATGCCGAGGAAAACGGTGAGGTAATTCTTCATGTCAATAAAAAAGATGAACCGGTTCTTGTTGAAATACTGAATGCGTCAAAAGTCTTTCAGCGTCCAATTCTCTCTACCCTTAAATCTGACTCGCCGTTCAAACACCCTCACCGTACTACGAATTTTGTACAAAAACAAAAATTAGTTGCGGCATAATTCTCCTTCTAAAACAAAAACACCGCACATTTCTGTACGGGGTTCGGAGTTTTTGTGATAGGCAACTCCCGTGCCTGTGGAAAATCTACTTTGGACACTCCTGAAGAGAGCGCACACGCCTCAAAACTTCATCCCACAAGATTTTCAGGCGATCTTGTTTTTCGAAATAATAAGGAGTGAATTTCTCTTCTGTCGTTCTGTAGTCAAGTATCGCTTCGAAAGCATGGAT
>CAYORD010000147.1:0-1746 GCA_964406265.1 uncultured Candidatus Saccharibacteria bacterium
ACCAAAAAATTCGTATATCATACTGAATCCTTGTCAGCTATTTCTTTGCGATTTCTTCAATCGCCTGCACAACCCTCTCTGCCGCTCGACCATCGTTTTTGTACAAGAAGCGCTCGACCATCTTCTCTCTCCCTTGTTTTAAAATAGGGTCGTCTTTGCCGTTTTTTAATATATAGTGCAGCGCGCTTAAAAATTCCCGCTCACTATGTACTAACCATGTTCCTCCGGTGCTAGTCACCGCTCTTAAATAATCAGACTGAAATAAACGTTTTGTGGACCGATGAGGGTCAACATTTTCACTAGTATCAAAATTGATATTTATTGACGGAGTGCCGCACGCCGCCGCATCAAGGGTCATTGTGGAACCAATGGTGACGCAGATATCGGAATGACGGAGGGAATTGAGCAGATGCGCGCTATGTTGAACGGAGGTGTCCCAGTTATCCCGAAAAATAGTATTCTGTTTGCCTGTTTTATCAACTACAAAGCCGCCTTCGGCGTCAAAAGGCAAAAATCGGTCAATGTCTCCGCGGTGCTTCACGTGGGGACGTATAAGCACCTGCACATCTTTCAATGCGCCTGTTGAAATATATTTTTTGAGAAGAAACAGATACCCCTCTTCGTCGCAAAAATTACCGCCTGACGCGTATAAAATAATTTTTTTAGAAGGGTCAAAACCAAACAATTTGCAGAAATCCTCTCGCCGTTTGAGATATTCATCTCTCCAATAAAAATCAAATTGCGGCGCGCCGGTAAGCACAATCTTTTCGGGCGCATACTTTTGAAATTGAACAAGCTGGTGCGCCATAAACGGTCCCCACGCGCAGACGTAATCAGTTTTCATTCGGTAAAATAACTTTGATGCATTATCCCAGCTTTTTGGCATCTCCACAACCGGAACCCCAAAGCGCCGCGCTCCTTTTGTAAGATAAAAATCCTGCCCTGCCGTTGTTTTAAAAACAAGACACGGCTGGTAACGCGAAAACAGATAATCGCGTCCCTTCTCGGGATAAAGCATTCGCTCAAGAAAACGAAGCCACGTGCGAAACCCTGGTAAAAACTTGAGTGGCGCAAAAAAAGCCATTCTCACAAAATAATGCATTTGAATCGGAATTGCGCTCACCAACCGGTATTTATAACGCACATGAACAGTCGGATTGAATATCGCGCCCTTGGAGAGTTCGTCCAAAAAAGACGCGAATTTTCGTTTCGGCGTTGACGACACAAACTCAAAAAAAATATTGGGAAGTTTTATCTCTTCTATGACATCCTCGCTCCATTCAAACGGGACAATAACAACAATTCTGAACCCTTTGGTTATTAATGCCCCAACAACGCCTGAATGAAAAAAGTTCCTAATGAGAATCCCGCGGGACACAGTAAGAAAAATCGTTTTCTCTCCTTTTGATATCCATCTCGGTGCGGAAATACTGTTTGGTAATATAGCTAAAATTTTCCGCGCCGCTTTACTCCACGAAAAATGCGCCGCGTGAAGTATCCCTTTCCTTTTGAGATCCTCGCAAAGCTCCGGTTCACGGACAACGCGAAGCATCGCTTGCGCAATATCGTTCGGGTCATAGGGATTTACGAGGAGCGCAGAGCCGTTGCCACCGATTTCGGCAAGCGATGACTGATTGGAGGTTATGACGGGAATGCCGCAATCCATCGCTTCAAGGACGGGGTAGCCGAACCCCTCTATGAGCGTCGGAAACACGAATGCCTGCGCTCGTTTGTATACATAAGAGA
>CAYORD010000148.1:0-1722 GCA_964406265.1 uncultured Candidatus Saccharibacteria bacterium
CAATCTGCCGAAAGGCCGCATCGGTGATATCGGCCATCGGCGCAAGCGCAAAGAAGGGCCTCCGCAATTGTTCCCAAAATCCTTTCTGCATACGTCAAGCGACGGATGTTTTCTTCATGAGCGGGTGTAGCGTGAGTGAGCGCGACCCGATTTGCATGCCGTCAAGTGAAACGTAAAGCTCGTATTTGCCCGGCTTGGGGAAGATGAGATTTTCAAAATTGGCAATAACCTGGAATGGACTCGTGGAAATGGTTACTTGGGTGCTGCTTTTTACGATCTCCCTTCCGTTGTCGTCAAGCACGCGCGTTTCAAGGGTATGTGCACCCTGCGCGTCGGTGTCAAAATTCGCCACGAGGGCAAAGCGGCGATATGTGAGAGGAAAACGCTCGGCATTGATGTTCGTGAAAATACCGATGAGATTGAGGTTGTTCGTCCCCGCGGTCAAAAACGCCTCCTCGCAGATGATGATGAAATTGGATTTAATGGTCATGGATGAGTGACTAGTGGCTAGTGAACAGTGAATAGCAGACCACGCAATTTATTCGACTGTTGCTCGAATCCGTCGTACCCCGGCAGATACCGCTTCTTCTTTCACAATCTTAAAAGTACCAATTTCTCCCGTGTGCGTCACGTGCGGCCCGCCGCAAAACTCTTTGGAGAATGCGGTGTCCAGGGTTTTGCCCACAAAATAGACATTTACCGGGTCAGGATATTTCTCCTTGAAGTAGAACAACGCTCCAGTCTTCTCCGCTTCTGATTGAGGCATGACGACCTTATTCACCGGCAAGTCATTTTTTATGACGTCATTAACCATATCCTCTATCTTCTTTTTTTCTTCGTCGGTCAACTTGCGGTCAAAAGTGAAATCAAACCGCGTCCGCTCTGCGGTAATATCCGAACCGGCCTGATGAACGCTCTCCCCTAGCACCTTGCGCAGTGCGGAGTGCAATAAATGCGTTGCGGTGTGCAGGCGTGTCACTTTCTGCAATTCCGCTTCATCCGCGGCTTTCAGTTCACCGGTATTTAAAATAAGACCATGCCCGCCGAATTTCTTCTCCGCCCCGGCTCGAGAAATTTCTTGATGTTTTTTCTTTTCTTCTTGCAATCTTTGATTAAATCCCGCCTTGTCAAATTCGTAGAGCCTTTCTTCAAGAAGTTCCTTAATTACCTCTATGGGAAAGCCGTAAGTTTGATATAAATCAAACGCCGCCCCTCCAATCTTCTGTCCAACGACAAAAGCATTTATTGTTCTACCCGGCTCAATTTTTTGTGCTTGCATACCGGGAAAATGTCTATCGAACTCTTTTAATCCATTGCGGAGAGTTTTGCCAAAATTATCAATTTCCCTTTCAAAAACGGCGAGGATATCGTCCTTCTGATTAGAAAACTCTGAATAATTATTTCTAAAGAAATCGATAGTATCTCCAGCCAATTTTATCAGAATATCTTTTTCTGCCTTATTAGCATGGACCATTGCCCTACGAATCAAACGGCGCAATGTATAACCCTGTTCTTTATTAGATGGCATGATGCCATCAGCTATAAGGAAAACTGCACTGCGGATATGATCCGCAATTATTCTTCCGCTTTTCACATCTTCTTCTCCGCCCAGTAGCATTAACCGAAATGGATTAAATAAATCCGTCTCAAAAATATTTTTCTTTTTCTGCGCCACCCTCGCCAATCGTTCCAGCTCCATGCCGGTGTCAACACCAGCGTAGT
>CAYORD010000149.1:0-1716 GCA_964406265.1 uncultured Candidatus Saccharibacteria bacterium
GAGGGACGCTCCTGTTGCATATACGCGCTGGAAGCAAAAGCGCTTTGAGTACTATCCGACACTGGGAATTAAAAAAGAAAAGTTACGCCTTAAACAACACGACAATCTGGTGTTTTATGCGAAGGATGCGTGGGATATTCAGTACGAATTTCCTTTTGGGTGGAACGAGCTTGAAGGACTTCATTATCGAGGCGATTACGATCTTTCTCAACATCAGAAATTTTCTGGCGCAGATGTAAGTATGTATGACGAAGAAACAAAAGAACGATACATTCCCCATGTTGTGGAGACTTCAGTTGGGGTGGAGCGGACCATACTTATGATTCTTTGCGATGCATATGATGAAGACAGCATGAATGGTGAAAAAAGAATTGTACTTCGATTCCATCCTCGCGTTGCCCCCATTAAGGTCGCTGTTTTTCCATTATTAAAGAACAAGCCACCGTTAGTAGAAAAAGCACGGGAAATTTACCGTATATTGAGACAAGACCCTACTTTTGGCGGAGCAGTGAGATTTGACGACAACGGCAATATCGGCAAGCGCTACCGCCGCCAAGACGAAATCGGCACGCCGGTTTGCGTTACCGTTGATTTTGATTCGTTAGAGAAAGGAGATGTTACAGTCCGCGACCGCGATACAGGAAAACAAGAACGGATTGCAATTTCTAAATTAACAGAGCACCTTAAAGCGCGCCTCGCATGAAGTTTTCTAAAACAATTCTCCCGAACGGGTTGCGGTTGATTGTTGTGCCGATGAAGGACAGCCAGACCGTAACCGTGATGACTCTTGTGGAAGCAGGGAGCAAGTATGAGACGAAAAACATAAGCGGACTGTCGCACTTTTTGGAACATATGTGCTTTAAGGGCACGAAAGCGCGTCCGCGCGCGATAGATATTTCACACGAGCTGGATGCGATCGGCGCTCAGTACAACGCCTTCACCTCGCAGGAATTCACGGGGTATTTTGCAAAATCCGCAAAACAGCATTTCGGCAAGATTCTTTCCGTGGTGTCCGATATTTATCTGAACCCTTCGTTTCCAGAACCGGAAATTGAAAAAGAAAAAGGCGTCATCGTGGAGGAAATAAATATGTACCGCGACCTGCCTCAAAAGCATGTTCAAGATTTATTTCTTGAACTCTTGTACGGCAACCAACCGGCTGGATGGAACATTGCAGGGACGCCGGATACGGTGCGCGCGTTGTCGCGCGCTGACTTCGTGGCGTATCGCCACAAGCACTATGTGTCGGGCGCGACAACCGTGGTGGTTACCGGCGCAGTTTCTGAAAAAGAAACGGATGAAGCAGTTGCACGCGCCTTTGACGGGATGCATTCGGGCGCGAAGCATCCGAAAATCGCCGTGATTGAAAAGCAAACCGCGCCGGCGCTCTGCATTGAGCCGCGCAAAACCGACCAAACGCATTTTGTGCTTGGCCTGCGCGGGTTGAACGCATACGATACGGAACTGCCGGCGCTTAAAGTACTTGCGGGAGTGCTAGGTGCGGGGATGAGCTCGCGCCTCTTTCAGAAAATGCGCGAGGAACTCGGCATTTGCTACTATGTGAAAACCGACAACGACGCGCTGACCGACCACGGATTTTTTACCGTCTCGGCAGGCGTCGCGCCGAGCCGCGCGGAGGAGGCACTCCGCGCGGTGCTTGCCGAATTCACTCGGTTACGCGATGAGCCGCTTTCCTGGGACGAGTTGCGCAAAGTG
>CAYORD010000150.1:0-1698 GCA_964406265.1 uncultured Candidatus Saccharibacteria bacterium
TCGTTTTTTTCTTCCGCACCTTCATTTCCGCGCCTGCGCAAAAAAAACCACGCAATAATGATACCGCCCGTGGCGGCAAGGAGTCCAATGATGATGAATAGGAGGATGTTCATAAATGAATCTTAGCAGAGCAGATTGTTGAATTGTTTCATTGCTAAATTGTTATAAAAAATAGTTACAACAATATAACAATTCAACAATATAACAATTTTTTCATTCCAGATTTTAAACTCCGCTACGAATGATACAACTAATGCATTCGGGAACTGTCAGCACAAGGAATACGATGTAGACCAATACTAACACAAGCGCCCGCGGGCGGGTAATTTTGCGTTTTCTATAGATAAAAAAATGAACAAGCGCGAAAGAGACGAGAAGCAAGACGGCTATTTCTAAAAGATTCTGCGACGAGCTCACGGAAATAGGCCGCAGAAGCGCCACGAGCCCGACAATCCCCGCCGCGTTATACGCCATGGCGCCGAATGTGTTGCCGAGCATTGCCGCTCCCTGCCCATTCTGGGACGCTTTCACGCCAAAAATAAAATCGGGTAGCTGTGTTCCCACTGCGAGAAATAATATGCCGAACAGGAAAAAATTTGAGTCAAAGTACGCGCCGACTATTTCCTTTGACGACCAGATAAGGAGAAACGAACTCGCGAGAAGAAGCGAAGAACCGGCAAGGAATAAGTAAATATGCTTTGCAATATGCGCGGATGAACGCAGTCCGCGCGGTTCAGGGGCGAGGGCTTCCTTGTGTTTATGGAAGTACTCCCCGTCCTTGAAAACTTTACCGATATAAAGCCCGAATGCGGCGAGAAGAATGAGACCGTCAACGCGAGAAAGCATTCCATCCAATCCCAAAAATATCGGCAGTATGCTCAAAACGGCAACGAGCCAGAAATTCTGCGACGAAACCTTCCCTTCGCTTGATACCGCCCCCGCGATAAGGACGATAAGCCCTACCTTGAGGGTTATATTCAAAAGGTTTGAACCGAGTATGTTCCCGAATGAAAGCGCGGAGACATTTTGGGTGGCGGAGGAAATGCCGACGAATAATTCCGGAATTGAGGTCGCGAATGAAACAAGAAAAAATGCGGTGATAAACTGCGAAAGCCGCAGGATAAGCGCGAGACCTCCTATCGCGCGGGGAATCATTCCTCCGGCATAAAACATCGCGAAGAAGGAAACTATGAATATGATAAAGGGGAGGAACATATGTTTGGAATACGGAAGTTAGAATTTGGAATATGAAAATTGAGAAAAAGCAACAAAGCAAAAAGACAATGAAACAAGAAAACGGTTTGTTTTTTTGTTTAGGCGCGAAGCGTCGTATGCTTCTTTGCTTTGTTGTTTATTCGTCTCTAAAAACAAAATACTTCGTGATTTCTATTGTCGCTATATTCAGTATACCCAATCCGACGAGTAACAAAAAGAGTTCTTTTCCGAGCGGCTCAAGAGAAAGGAGCGTCATCAAGGGTTGCCACATAAGCGCGGCGAAAAGCGCGAGCACGGAAAGAAACAATGCAACAAGAAGGTACTTGTTGGAGAAAATGTTGATGCGCCACAAAGGCGTTTGGAAGCTCTTGAACGAAAAACTGAAGAAAATAGAGTCCACGGCGACAGCGACGAACATAAGCGTTCGTAGCTCCCCTTCCGCCATATCCCACGAACGGAAGAGCGCGTAGAGCGCCACAAGAA
>CAYORD010000151.1:0-1684 GCA_964406265.1 uncultured Candidatus Saccharibacteria bacterium
CCCTTGGGATTTTTTATTTTTTTCTCATTTTTCGGACGAGATTGCAGAATATATGGACACATGGTAGGTTGATAGTAATGGCAACCGTAACTATTTTAGAAAAGCCAAGTTCGCGAAAAAAAATTAAGGTGGAATTACCGCATTAAGTTTCGTTTTTTAAACCCAAACAACGCGCATTTTCTCTACATTGGAAATCGAAAAGATATTTATCGTTCGTAATTTTTCAGTAGGTATAAATGGATAGATACTGTGGATAACTTTAATTGCGGGGGGGGGGCGTTAATAAGATTTAATAAAATCATCTTATGATCGGGGCTGTGAAATCAAAATATATTGTTATTCTTGTTATCTTGTTAATAGCAGGAGGATATTATTATTTTACGCGAGTTGAGAAAAGAGAGACGGTTATTATGACGCCATCACAGAGACCCGCAAGTTCGGAAAGTACGGTCGCGCTCCAGTTATTTAAAGCGCTTCAAAAAGCATTTGCTGAATAAATTATGGGATTGTTCAAACGACAAAATTTTATATCCAATGGATTGATATTTGTTTTCGCGCCCCTCTTTTTCTTGCTCTCCTTTCTATGGGTGTATGGAGTAACTTTCACGTCGGAAACCTATGTTGAAATGATGGCGCATAAAGGGACGGCGTGTTTGGTAGAGAATGGTTCTTGCGTGGCGGGCAGTGAGAAGCCAATTATTGTTGCGAAAGCATATGTTGCACCATCAGACGATCCCCAGAGAGTCGCTGATATACGCGATCACCCGCCTTTATTACTCATCCTTTTTGCTGACAACATGTTCCGAGAGACCAGAGGTACGTCAATAGTTATTAGAGAAGGAAATATTTTTGCAGATAATTTTGACATGTACGATCCAGGCATATCAAACAACGGCGTTATGAGTGATATGAGTGTTCTGAATGCTGATGGAACCGAAACGCTCTATCAAGCAGAAGCTATACACGCTTTTTCATACGATCAAGCTCCCAGCCCCGACACTCTTTCGTTTGTTGTAGGAGGGCAGAGGAAGTTAAGTCAAGACAAAGCAAGTTTTTCCATCGTCAGTAGCGGAAAAGGTGGAAAATACACCATTAAATCTATTGAAAAAAGTATAGAGATAAAAGGCATGCCCTTTTCTGGTGAATTCACGCTTTCGGACGGAACGACCATCCAGCTTCCTGCGCTTCCAGCACCGTTGTGATATTTCCTCAAGTTTATCCTTGAGGACTTTTTATACTAAGCCCCACTAATCACTAGTTTCCCAAGGGCTAGTCCCTTGGGATTTTTTATTGTGTTACACTATCCTCGTGAAAAACTGGCGGAAAAATCTCGCGTGGTATTTTTTGAGCGCGCTCGCGCTCGGCGCAGTCGTTGTATGGTCCGCGGTTTTTCATTTGGGGCGCTCTACGCTCACGGTCTCATTCTTTGACGTTGGGCAGGGGGACGCGATTTTTATCGAAGCGCCCAATGGCAATCAAATGCTCATTGACGGCGGACCGGATAAAAAAGTTCTGCGCGAGCTTGCAGACGTGATGTCGTTTTGGGACCGTTCCATTGATATGATCGTTCTGACGCATCCGCATCAAGACCACGTGGCCGGATTGGTGGATGTGTTGCGGCGATTCGATGTGGATTACGCAGTGGAATCCGGCGCACGCCACACGATCGCGGAATATGATGCAT
>CAYORD010000152.1:0-1678 GCA_964406265.1 uncultured Candidatus Saccharibacteria bacterium
CAGCAAAAGGTTGACTATGAGGGCATTACGAAAAACTTCCGCGAGCTCAATGTCAATGACCTCTATGTTATGGAACGGCTGAATAAGATGGATGATGAGGAAAAAGCTCTCAATCTTGAGAAAATGCTTAAGCAGGAAATTTCTATCAATGTCGATACCAATCCGGCATACAAAAAATTCAGCGAACGGCTTGCCGCAATACGAAAAGAATTCGAGCAAAACCAGATTGACCTATCCGAGCGCATAAAGCGGTATCAGACACTTCTTGAGGATATCCGCAAGAAAGGAGACGAAGCTAAAGAACTCGGCTATACGCTTAAGGAATACGGCCTATTCGTTATCTCGGAGGAATTTGTCGTTGATAGCGACAAGGAGGTGGTCCGCGAATTCATAAAGGAAATGACTGGACGCCTCGAAGAATCGCTCGATGAGGGATGGCAAGAGTCATCCAAACGCGATGAGTTCTTAAAGGAGGCCAAGCGGATCATTCAGGAGTTAGTGCTTAAAGAATACAAGGACAAGATAAAGGTCAACGACTTCCACAAATACCTGAATCGTTTAATTGATATTGTAATCAAGAAATTCTGACATGAAAAAGCAGATCACATTGCAAAATAAGAAAGTCGCCTACACGCTCCGCAAAAGCAAGCGGGCGCGCCGCATGCGCTTGGCGGTTTATTGCGATGGGTCTGTCGTGGTAACAACGCCGCACGATCTTCGGGAAACTGTTGCCGAGCGATTTATCCGAGAAAAAACCGAATGGTTATTTTCTAAGCTGGCATTCTTCAAACAGTTCGAGGGTAAACCGGTTGCACGATACAGTTACGAGGATTATCTCAAATATAAAGAGAACGCCCTCGCGCTTGTTCAAGAGAAAGTCGAACGTTTTGCCAACGAGCACGGGCATCGATACAACAAAATCAGTATCAAGAATCAAAAGACATGCTGGGGAAGCTGCTCCCGGAAAGCGAATCTCAATTTCAATTACAAGATTTTATTCTTACCGGACAAGGCGCAGGACTACATAATCGCGCATGAGCTTTGCCACCTGAAAGAATTCAACCATTCAAAAAGATTTTGGAAACTGGTCGCCGGCATGTTTCCGGACTATCAGGAAATCAAAGCCGAATTGAGAAAACATAGCATGAGTTTACGATAAAAAATATGTATTTTTAAGGTAACTTTATGACCCCAATTTTAATTTTCCTAGTCATTACAATGGTGATAGTCATCGTCGCGGTTAGTATGGCCAGGCGGGAAGCCAGAAAGCACGGCACTAGCGCCAAAGAAGAATTTGTCGGGATTTGTCCCTAAGCATTTTCTAAAATTTTATGTATCACCTTTATATTCTCAAAAGTACAACATTCAATAGAAATTATACCGGCGTCACAGAAAGTATTGATAAAAGACTAGAATATCATAACGCTGGTAGGGTTCGATCCACTAAAGCTTGGCGTCCGTGGGTTATGGTGCATACAGAAGAATATGCTACGCTTGGTGAAGCAAAAAAACGTGAGTGGTTCTTGAAATGTACACCGCAAGGCGGCAAGGAAAAGAGAAAAATTTTAGAAAATGCCGGGATCCCGGCCTGAAAGGCCTAGGGACAAATCGGCGGTGGAGACGGCTTCGCAGAAAGAGACCCGCAAGGAAAGCGCGCTCGCGCTTCTGCGCTCGCGCG
>CAYORD010000153.1:0-1668 GCA_964406265.1 uncultured Candidatus Saccharibacteria bacterium
AAGCACGGGTACACTTGCTCAAACGACTAAAAGTTTCTATGGAACTTTTCCGAAACGAAACTTAGTGTGCGGGCCCACCCGCACAATTTTTTCGATTCGCCGGCTGGCGGAAATTTTCTTGACTAGCATACTATCTTCCTGTACTCTTTTGTCTTGGCGCTTTTCATAATGTCGCGTGTAGAAAGGACTGGCATGACGATCGAATTAGATCTTGCCCGCGACCACCGGCACATTCTATGGTTCCATTGTCCTTCGCAGGTTTCGTCCTTTCTGGATAAACTGCGAGAAGAAA
The DNA here is from genome assembly GCA_964406265.1 of uncultured Candidatus Saccharibacteria bacterium. Classification (GTDB taxonomy): domain Bacteria; phylum Patescibacteriota; class Minisyncoccia; order Phycocordibacterales; family UBA10002; genus UBA10002. Next base: position 293 of record CAYORD010000153.1, read on the forward strand.
ATCCGGAATGCCGGGTGGTCGCCCTCAAAAACGGCGAGTGGAATCATCGGAACCGATGGATTGTCGGTTCCCTGAAGATCTTTGCCTCGACGAGGGGCGTTCGGATTCTTGCATGATTCCATTCCTGTAAAAGAAGCGCGGAGACCTCTGGTCTCCGCGCGTTTTGTTTGCTTCTTAAATATGAAAATCCTGAAAAATCTGCTATTGTCATAGATACTGAACCTGTAACGTTACATCATTATCATTTTTAATATCTGGATATCCGATATACCATGGATATTGGATATCATGAGTTGAAACAAATCCTTTATTTCTACGTTTTACTTTATGAAAGAGTCTGAGTTCATTTCACAGGCAAAAAGGGGGGATTCCGAGGCATTCGGGACTCTTTACAACACCTATGCTCCTGCCATCTACCGCTTCGCGCTTTTCAAGGTGGGGACGAGGAGCGATGCCGAGGATGTTACGCACCAGGTCTTCTTGAAAGCGTGGAAGAGCATGAAGAAGTACCGGGACGAGGGGCACCCCTTTTCAAGCTGGCTTTACCGCATTGCGCAGAATACGATAATTGACCACTACCGCTCTACAAAGAACCACCGCGACATTAACTCCATGCCCGAGGACGCGCTTTCTGAGGCGCCGGGATTTGAGGAGAATGTGGACCGTGGATTGCGGGCGGCAGTTGTGCATCGCGCAATTCGCGAACTTGACGATATGAGCCAGAATGTGCTTCTTATGAAGTTTGTGAATGACCTTTCGAATAAAGAGATATCCGCAACGCTTCAAAAGAGCGAGGGCGCGATACGGGTCATCCAGCATCGGGCGTTAAAACATCTTAAAACGATTTTGGAGAAATATGCAGGAAATAATCAAACAACTAACAGGGCTTAAGGAAATCGGGCCGCGCCCCGGGTTTTTGAACGTAACGAGGCGCGCGATTCTTGCGGAGCGGCAAGAGACCGCGCTTCCTTTTGATATGCTTTTCCGTCCGCTTTATGTTGGTGGGTTTGCCGCGTTCCTTTTGGTGCTCACTCTTTCTTATGCTCTTTTTTCCGCGGGCAAGCCGGCATATACCTCGCTGGACTCCCAAAATATTGAGAAGGAGCTTCAAGAGCTTACTATTAGCATTACGCTTGAGGAAATCGCCTACAGCCAGACCGCGGCTCGGGCGGTTGCTTCTGCCTTACAGGAGATTACGGACGACAAGTTTCGCCACCTGAATCCGCGCGTGCTTCAGGGCGAGCAAGATGCGTTTGAATTGCCGGAAGAAGACGGGCGGATTGATGATTTGCTGAATACGGTGATATTTTAGGATTCAGGACTCAAGGCTTAGGATATAGGATAAAAGAAAAGACATGAAACAATATCTTACCTTT
>CAYORD010000154.1:0-1668 GCA_964406265.1 uncultured Candidatus Saccharibacteria bacterium
GCGATTCATCAGATTTATTGAAAAAAGCGAAAAAAACTCTTCGTACGAAAGTTGAAGGGAAGTATGATAACCCTTTGGCATACAAATCGGCACTTGAATCAATCGAAAACGCAAAAGCCGCGACAATAGAAGCCGATGCGCAAGTACGGCTTATGAATGAAGCGGCGAACGGAATTCGTCAGTTGCGGGCGGAAGTGGAGAATACATCAAATCTGTTGCGTGACGCGCATGTTGATATCGGCGTATTGAAGCAGTATCATCAAGAGCGCCTTTGGCAGGATGTCAGCGGACACGCTGAGAAAATATCTTCACAGCTAAGGCAGGCGGAAAAAGCGCTCGAGAGATTTTCTGATGCGGTTGTTTTGATTCATTCCGGTATCGATTCAGTCGGGCAAGCTCAGGCGTTCTCTATCGACCTGCACGATTTTCTGGCGAAATTGGAAAAAGCGCGAGAAATGTGGCCGGACGCATACAGAAGTGCGCAGTCGCAAATTGATTCTGAACGGATGGCTGTCCATACGTACGGCTCATACTCAAGCTCCGCGAAATCGGATTTTGAAAGAGCCGTAGGACTTCTCCGCGATGCGCGAAACGCCGCGAAAGATCGCGACTATAAAAAAGCGGTCAGTTTGGCGCAGTCGGCAAAAAAATATGCCGACGGCACCGGAAGTAAAGCTCGCCGTGCGTACAATGAGTATCAAGATGAGCAAGCGGCAAAAAAACGCGCGGAAGAAAACGCGAAAGAAAAGCAGAATACCCCGCCTGCCAAAACAGATGGCGAAAAGTGGACATTTAGCAAGTCAAATTAAAACACCTCCATGCGTAAGACGAGGGCGGGTAACACCGCCCTTTTTTTGACGCGAATTCAGGGTTGAACAGCCGTGAGGGCAGGGGGGTTGACAAATAGATAGTATTTATGATATGTTATTTTTGGCACGGGAATCTCCGCGCCCTTTGAAAACCTCATATTTAGGAGACAAAAGTGAATACTCATTCAATTTCTCGCAGTTCTCGTACCTTGTTGCTCGGCGTATTATTAGCGTGGTGCGTCATGCTTGCCGGCTGTGGATATAACACCATGCAAACCCAGGACGAAAAAGCCGATGCGGCTTGGTCTGAAGTGTTAAATCAATACCAACGCCGCGCGGACCTTGTTCCGAATTTGGTAAATGTCGTGAAGGGTTATGCCTCGCATGAAAAAGATGTATTGACGCAAGTTACCAAAGCGCGGGCCAAAGTTGGTTCGATTCAAATGACCCCAGAACTTGCGAACGATGCGGCGGCTTTGGTGAAGTTCCAGTCCGCCCAAGGCGAACTTGGAAATGCCCTTTCGCGTTTGATGATGGTGACGGAAAATTATCCGCAATTGAGAGCGGACGGACTTTTCCGCGATTTGCAGGCGCAGATTGAGGGGACCGAAAACCGTATCAGCGTAGCGCGCAATCGATATATTGCCGCGGTGAAGGAATATAACATCACCGTGCGCTCTTTTCCGAGCAATATTACCGCAAGCGTGTTTGGTTTGAAACTCCGGCCGAATTTTACCGTTGCGAACGAGCAAGCGATTTCAGCTCCGCCTACCGTGAAATTTTAATCCGCCCCGACACTTGATAGGAGTTTGTAATGAAGAAAATTTTGAAAGTGTTTGCGCTGTGCTTTCTGACTTTC
>CAYORD010000155.1:0-1213 GCA_964406265.1 uncultured Candidatus Saccharibacteria bacterium
AAAAAGTTTTCAAAGAAAACAAGATTGATAAAATCTGCCACTTGGCGGCGCAAGCGGGGGTGCGCTATTCCATTGAGCACCCGCTCATCTATGGTCAGGCGAATATTATTGGCTCAATGAATGTTTTTGAGTTGGCGAAGCGGTACGGCATTCCGCATATTGTCTTCGGCTCGTCTTCATCAGTATACGGACTCAATAAAACGCCTTTTCGCGAAGATGATGAGGTGGGGACGCCGATTTCAACCTATGCCGCGACAAAACGCGCGGGAGAGCTTATCGCGCATAATTACTGCCATTTGTTCGGATTAAACATCACTTGCCTCCGCTTCTTTACTGTCTATGGCCCATGGGGGAGACCGGATATGTCGCCGCACACGTTCACCGGAGCGATTCTTGCCGGCAAACCGATAACGCTCTATAACAACGGCAACATGAAGCGCGATTTTACATACATTGCGGATGTTGTTTCGGGAATAGTTGCCGCGCTCAAGAAACCGCTCGGTTTTACCATTTTTAATATTGGAAATGACACGCCCGTGAAATTGATTAATTATATCCGCGCCATTGAAAACGCCTCCGGTAAAAAGGCAATTATCAATTTCAAGCCGCTTCAGGCGGGAGATGTGGTGAACACGCACGCCGACATCGGAAAAGCAAAAAAACTTCTCGGCTATGGTCCGAAAGTAAACATAGGGGAGGGAATGAGAAAGTTCGTGGAATGGTATAAGGGGTATTACAACATTTGACAATTGACCGAAAAATAAAAATTTGACACGATTTAAAAAATGAGATAAACTGCGCCAGTCCTTCCTAGTGGACTGGCGCAGTTCTTTTCCATCAACACAAAAACAGGAGGTGAGCGGTGGCGAGAATCTTGTTTGTCGCGAAGGACAATGGCTGTTCTTCGGTAACGGAGCAGGTGGCGGTGCTTGCGCGGGAAGCGGGGCACGATGTCGTGACCGCGCTGGAAGGGCTCGCGATGGCGCGGTACGAGGCGCTCGGATTCACGGGCGAAGCTCCGAACTGGAGGGGGATGGTAAACTTCAATTCGCCAACGGAGAAAGACAAGAAAAAGAAACTGCCGTCATTTGACGCGATGAAGTTTCTGGACGAAACGCGGCCCGACATCATCGTGACGGGTCTCGGGAGCCCCATCAACATTCAGCGCGATATCGCCGAAGAGGCAACACGGCGCAAAATCCCTCTCGTCGTC
>CAYORD010000155.1:1267-1659 GCA_964406265.1 uncultured Candidatus Saccharibacteria bacterium
GCGAAAAGCCCGGGGCACCTGGATGCCGCGAAAGTTAACCCGACGCTAATTCTCACGGGGGATGATTAGTCCATCGCGCTCAACAGAAAAGCGTTTCCGCACGTTTCAATGGCTGTGGTGGACAATCCTGGGGCGAAAAAAGTTGAGGTGCCTCCCGAGGTGGAAGCGCAGATGAAAAAAATCCGCGGCGAAGGATTTGACACGCTCTATGTCTTTGCCGGCGGCGGCGCGTCGGCGACAAATGAGCTTGCGCTACTCCTCCAATGTCTTGAGAAGACCCCGGGCAACTACTGCATCATTCCGCGCTTTCACCCGAAAGTGATGGCGTGGCAAATCCCCGGGGAGAATCGGACCTACGGGGAATTGTGGACGGAGTACCTGAAGCCATTCGC
>CAYORD010000156.1:0-1653 GCA_964406265.1 uncultured Candidatus Saccharibacteria bacterium
GAAAGCGCCGCGACCAATAGCTCCGACCAGCCGCTCCAAAATATCACCATCATTCGCATAGAAATCAAAACCCAATAATGCTACACCTTTCGGCGTTTATCCACAACTTATCCACACCGAAAGGTGTAGCCTTGAGCTTCTTTTTAAAATTGCTGTTTTGCTGTACCCTAATTGCATGGGTGGTTTTCTACATATATTTTCATTTCGTGCGCTCGGAGCCATTTTACTTCTTGGGGGAGTTGTTGCGGTAGGTTTATTTGCGGGGAAGGATGTCCGTGACGATGTTACGCTTGAGGAAGAGTATGCGAACTCCGGATATGCCGCAGGAGAAGGCGCTCTGTCTACACCCTACGATTCACAAAACATAGCGGCGCTGTGGGAAGGTCTTGAACAGGCGGCGACGACGAGCGATGAAGCAGTCGCAAATGTGCCCGCCGCTGTAGAGACGGAAGAAGAAAAGCCCGCCCCGAAGCCGCCACCCCCTCCTCCCAAAGCGCCGCCAAAAATATATCCGTCGTGCCCGAAAGAATCCGCGCCGGTCTGCGGAGAGAACGGCATGACTTACAAGAACGAATGCCTTGCGAAAACATCAGGCATCATTATTGCCCATGCGGGAACGTGCGCAGAGCCCCAATCAGCGCCGCCTCCTCCCGCTCCCGCCGCGTCATCTCCTGTCGTAGAAGAACCGGAAACGCCGCTCGACGGCGCGCATCCGGACTTTATCGCGCGAGCTGTTTCGCACTTCGGTAGCGTACTTTTTGAGGGCAATCAATTGAGTTTTTCCGCGGTGATAAAAAATCAGGGAACCGAACGGGCATTTGAGCGATTTTTCGTCGGGCTCTATCTTGATGTCGGGAACAACGAGACCTTTGAACTGTCTTTTACTCCGCAGGAGGCGCACGCGCTTGAGAAGAATGAAGAGATAACGCTTATCTGGAAAAACGTATGGACGCAAACACCCGGCACGCACACGATTGCCGCATGCGCCGATTCAACAAAAATAATCCAAGAGTCGCTGGAAAAAAATAACTGCGAGACGCTTGAATTCACGGTTCTCGGGAAAACGAACAACGCAGACCTCTCCGTATCTGGCATCCATGTGACGCCGAGTCCTTTGGTTGTCGCATCACGCCCTACATTTTCCGCCGATGTTACGAATCACGGTTCTCGCATTGCCAGCGCGCCATGGTTTCGTTTATGGGTTGACGGGATCGTACGGTCCAATTCGCAGTTATCTCCAAGCGAAGAGAACGGCTATGACCGCGATTTGGATGTCGGCGAAACAGATATCATAAGTTGGAACGGTGTTTGGATTCCAACCGAGGGAGACCATTCCTATAAAGTCTGCGCCGACAGCAAAGAAGAAATACAAGAAGTAAATGAAGATGATAACTGCAAAGAAGGCTCGTTTATTGTTCAGTAGCGCCTGTCCCTGTGGATAACCACTCATAAGGCTTACCCTTACGGCACTGTTTTTGTGGATAAACTGTGTATAAACATACTCAAGGTCAAACCCTTACGGTAACTGTTTGCGTTGTGCTTCCATACTTTTTATGGTATTTCTTGGGGAAGAAAGCATTGTTCATTGACTATTATTATTGCAAGGAGAATACGATGGGAACGAATGCGGAGGGAAGTGATGTGTTTTCAAAA
>CAYORD010000157.1:0-1649 GCA_964406265.1 uncultured Candidatus Saccharibacteria bacterium
CCGCGACCCAGCTTGTCATATAGAGCGCCTTCACCGCATCCGGAGGAGGAAGGTGGGTGACCGTTTCCAACGGAACTTCATCTTTCTGCACAATATCTCCGGCCAAAGAGACACCGGACAATATGCCGCGGATTTCATAGGTCGTTGGGAAAAAAATGGCGCCAGCGACTAAAAGCGCTCCCGCAATAACAAGAACGCTTATTACTGATAAGCGGGTACGGCTCCATTTATGGATGCTATTCCTGAACGAGCGTAGTTTCGGTAGATGCATCATGAGGACGAGTTTTCACGCCCCCCTGCCGAGGAGAGACGCTTCGCGCGCGCCGTTTTACCTTTGCTTGCTCCAGCAACCTTTCACGGGCGTAAATGAGGAGCGCAAGAAACGAAATTGAGATTCCGGACACTACAAAAAGAGATGTTCGGAAAGTTTCGGGAATGCCGAGAAAAGGCACCACAATAACGAATATGCCGAGAAATATGAGGGAAGATTCTTTGGACATAGATTAGTTATATAAGTTGAATAAGTTACGCTTCGCTTAAGTTTAATAAGTTTCCACTTTATCGCCTTACTCAACTTATTGAACTTATTCTTAACTTATTCAGCTGAGTTAGTATACCGCATCTTGACGCGGAAAGGAATATTGAGCGGTTTTAGAGAATAACCGCTTTCGCAACCTCGTACACATCACCCGCGCCCATGGTGATGAGGAGGTGTTTTTTGCCGTAGGATGACGCGTTGAGAGCATCCGTAATTTCTTCAAAATTTCCTGCCGAATGTGCCGTGATGCCATTCCTCGCGATTTTTTGCGCGAGGATTTTCATGGAAACACTCGCGTCATGCGGTTCGCGCGCCGCGTAAATCGGCGCAAGATATACTTCATCCGCATCCGCGAAACTTGCCGCAAATTCATCAAAAAGAAGTTTTGTGCGGCTGTAGAGATGCGGCTGGAACACGACGATAATTTTCTTGTCCGGAAACATTTCTCGCGCGCCACGGAGGGTTGCTTTAATTTCCGTCGGGTGGTGCGCGTAGTCGTCGTATATAAGCGCGCCGTTTTCCGTCTCGCCCTTATATTCAAACCGCCGCCATGTGCCGGCGAACTCCTGAAGCGCCGCGCGCGCGATTTCGGATGGCATACCGAGGCAATCAAGCGCCGCGCGCGCGGCGGCGGCGTTTTTCTTGTTGTGCGCGCCCGGAACTTTGAGCGCGATATTGTCATCAAAATAGTTTTTATAATCCACGACTCTTGCCTTTGTCGCGGCTATGACCGGCGCAAGCAATGGGTCGCCCGCATCGCACACCAAAAAACCGTCTTCAGGGAGCTTCGCCGCAAATTCCGCAAACGCGCTCTGAATATCCGCGATGTCCTTGTAGTAATCCATATGGTCGTTGTCTATGTTGGTGATGACAAGAACCGTTGGCGACAAATTCAAAAATGACCGTTTGTATTCGCACGCTTCGGCGATAAGATATTTCCCTGCGCCGCCGATGAAGTTGCTTCGCGCATTGGTGAGCAAGCTCCCGATGACAACGGTGGGGTCAAGACCCGCCGCAATCGCCCCTTCCGCAATCATCCCCGTTGTTGTCGTCTTGCCGTGCGTCCCCGAAACCGCGATAGTATATTTATTTTTTGAAATCGCGCCGAGAA
>CAYORD010000158.1:0-1641 GCA_964406265.1 uncultured Candidatus Saccharibacteria bacterium
TACCCTTTTCAAGTACGGCAAATGCATAAACATTAGTAACCATTAATTTTTTGAAAGTGCATGGATAAAAGGCATATAGTAAAGAACGCTATCATAAACTCTTTTTGTGCATCGCTCTACATTATTCTTATTGTGTCGTTAATTTATCTCGGAGGTCAGAGCTTTTTTGGAGAAGAAGAAACAATTCTAATTCCAATAGCAATGCTCATGCTTTTTGTTTTTTCAGCAGCGTTCACAGGCAGTTTAATTTTTGGAAAGCCCATCATGTGGTATCTTGACGGCAAAAAGCGAGAAGCTCTTTCACTTCTCATGATTACACTGGGAATTTTCCTGACTATACCGATAATTATCTTGTTATCTCTTATTGCACTGGCTTAAAAATAGGTAAAGAATAAGTTGTAATAGTCTGAATAGTTTTTCCATTATAGGATTGTTCAAAATTAAAATTAAATAAAGGCAATGAGTAAGTTGTTATTGTCTCTACAGCTTTTCCATTATAAGGTTGTTCAAGATATGTGCCGGTCAACATCAACGCCCGCCGCCAATTTCTTCATTGCGACAAGTTCCGTATCCGTCAATTCGTTTTTGAATATCTCCTCCGTTTGCGGGCTGACGCGGAGCGCAAGAATGCGCCGGAGGCAGTGGATGGTGTCTTTGTTCAATGGCGCCATGTTCTGGCCGGCGTCCCTGATCTGCGCGATGAACGCCAGCGCGCCGTCCACATCGCGGCCCACGAGATGTTCCGCGAGCGCATTGATCTTCGCGGAGCCGACCTTGCCGATGATCTGTTCCCCGCTTTCCAGCGTGACCGCGTTTTCCATTCCGAATACCTGATCCAAAAGCGATTCGGCGTCGCGGATACTGCCGTCGCTGGAGGCGGCAATGAGCTCAAGGGCCGCGCCGTCCACGGAGACGTTTTCCGCTTTCGCGATATACGCGAGTTTCCCCACGATCTGTTTTTTCGGGAGTTTCCGGAAGGGGAATTTCTGAACGCGCGACAGGATGGTGGCGGGAAGCTTCTCGTATTCGGTGGTCGCAAGAATAAATATCGCGCGCGCCGGCGGCTCTTCCAGCGTTTTCAGGAGCGCGTTAAACGCTTCCCGCGTGAGCATATGCACTTCATCTATAATGTATACCTTATATGGGAGGGATGACGGCGCCGTTTTTACGATCTCCTTGAGATTCCGGATCTCGTCTATGCCGCGGTTGGACGCCGCGTCTATTTCAATGACATCCAACGCGCGATTTTGATCAATTGCCGCGCACGTCGCGCATTCGTTGCATGGTTCTCCTTCCTGCCGGAATCTCTTGTCCGTGCGGCGCCTTTCGCAATTCGCCGCTTTTGCGAGTATGCGGGCGACCGTGGTTTTGCCCGTGCCACGCACGCCATGAAAAAGATACGCGTGCGAAATGCGGTCTTTTTTCGCCATATTTTGCAGAATCTCAATCGTGAGTTCCTGGCCGACGACGTCGGCGAATCGTTTGGGGCGGTATGTCTGATAGAGGGCGGGCATTTAAGAGGGGCGAGGGGTTAGGGGATAGGGTGCAGGGTCTTACGCAACGACTTTAGAGTATACATCTTGCGGACTGGATGCAATGATGCGATTCGTGTTGCAGATGAGCGGCATTCTCCCTATGATG
>CAYORD010000159.1:0-1630 GCA_964406265.1 uncultured Candidatus Saccharibacteria bacterium
ATTAACTGTTTCGTACTGACTATATTGGAAATAGATATTGTCATCAGTTATCGGTTTTCTAAGAAAGACATCAAATTACGCGTTGATAGCGACGCCAAAAATAAACCCGCCGTATTTTGAATAATAGGAAGGCAGGTCCGTTGAGCCGCCGCCCAAGGGAATCCGAAACGGCGTTCTGCTGAAAATGAACGAAGACATAAAGGATCAGATTACTTAATAATTTTCTTTTTCTTCATATCGGCATAGGTGCGATGGAGATACTGTATAGCTTCAGGATATTTTTTCATCCATTCAATATAATCCCGCGCGTTGTCCTCAAGCGTATGTTTGGGCTCCCAGCCGAGTTTTTTTAACTTACTCACATCCATCAGCGAATGCCGCGCGCCGCCTGCACGATATATTCCTTTTATGACAGGATTGTGCGGCGTGCACGCTAAACGACTTACGATTTTTGTTTTTTTTTGCACCGTGTCGTCCTTTCTGCCACTACCGATATTAAAAATTTCGTAATTCGCTTTCGGACTTTCAAGGATTTTCACGTGTGCCGCCGTCACGTCATTCACATGTACAAAATCGCGCCGTTGTCCCGCATCCTCGTGTATTTCTATCGGCTCACCGGCAAGAGCTTGCACCATAAACCAACGCCATGCTCAGGAATAAAAATGCCGGAACGATTGGCGTGGACCATGCACGATAGAATAGCGCACAAGGACTGTGGGGATATCGTATGCTTTCCCCAGATTCAACGCGAGTTTTTCAAGCATCATTTTTGAGATGCCGTAGGGGTTGCCGGGGAGCAACGCGTCATCTTCTTTTTCAGGAAGAATCGCGCTGAATTTTTTTCCGCACCAACACTGGCATTCCCAGTTCTTCTCCCGCAATTGTTTCTCATCGCGCGGCAATGCGTACACCTCACCGTGGCGGGGACATTCGTATTTCCCCTCTCCGTAAACCGCCTGCGACGAGGCAAGAATCACTTTTTTTACCGGCAGTTTCTTCTCAACGATAACTTCATACAGAAGCGCCGCGCTTTTTGTGTTGGTATCCACGTAGGCGCTGAAGTCCAAGTGGTAATCCATGTACGCGGCGAGGTGGAATACATGCGAAGCGCCGCGCAGCGCTTTCTCCCAATCTTTTTTTTCACGCACATCACCCTTCACGAACTCCGCCTTTTTGTTAAACCATTCCGGCAATTTTCCGTTGTGTGAGGGTCGGCAAAGATTATCCAGCACGCGAACGCGGTAGCCGCGAAGAATAAGCGCATCAACAAGGTGCGAGCCGATGAAACCCGCGCCGCCAGCGACCAGTACAAGTCCTTTACCTTTTTTTCTCGTCATATATTGAATGCGCTATCCGCAATGTTTCAAGTCCGTTGTATCCGCTTGGAACCGGCTCTCTCTCTTCTCTGATTGCAGAAACAAATTCACGAAACGAGAGCAAGAGCGAGCGGTCTGCGTTATTGTCGCAAACTATAACTTTCTCATCCGCGCCGAAGTTTTTGCTTCTTTTTCCGATATGCAGCCGCTCTCCCCCCCCGTATTTCTTCCCGAGACCGTCTATGACAAGATACCCTTTCGTGCCGTAAATTTCAAAACTATGCATCGGGTCCCACTGTGTCACGCCCAAATTA
>CAYORD010000160.1:0-1612 GCA_964406265.1 uncultured Candidatus Saccharibacteria bacterium
TTGAGTTTCCCCCCCCCGATGAGAGCTGCTCCATATGCGGATAAAACATCGCGTACTAGCCGCCCTCCTTCGCGAGATACGCCGCGTCGTCAAACGGGCGGCCGCCACCCACATCATCCTCTATCGCGCGCGGCGGCTTCTGCGGTATGCCGCGCACGCGTACTATATCGCCGTAAGAAAATTCAGGGTATCGCTCTGTAATGACAAGAATCTTTGTGGCGACAACAGGCGCTTCATCCCCAAAAACAATCTGCTCCGTTTCTATAACGAGTTTGGTGTGGTCCATGCGCACGTCAGGTTCATCTGCGATAGAGCCTTCTAAGATAACCGTCTTCCCAAGATACGCATCAAGCGCGCGCATGCGCGTTGGACTTTCTGAATAGTCAAAACGGAGTATTCCCGCTCCCGCCGCGACGAGGAATAGACCGATAAAAAGAAACGGGGTGGCGCGCTTGTAAAAAAAGGGCGCGCTAACGAGCGTGCCAAGAAGTAAGAGAAAAAACGCGAACGCCGCGCCAAAATCAAAAAACGAGCGGAACGCGACACCGCCCGCAAACCCCGCAATAAAAATAAGAAACCCTTTTTGCTTGTTCAAAATCAACTCACACGACTGTGTGAGTTGATTTTATACCAGATACTAAATACTGGATACTAGATACTAATTCTTGTCCATCGCCTCGTTTGAGAGCGCGTCCGCCTCCTTGTTTTTTTCGCGCGGAATGTGCGTTAAGGTAGTATGCGGAAAATCTTTTACGAGCAAATTGTGCGCCTTTATATATTGTTAGAAAAGCGACTCTTCTTTCACTTGATATTTTCCGGAAAGTTGCCGCGCGATAAGTTCGCTGTCCAATTTCACCTCCACCACCGTTTCTTTGCGGCGCGATTCGGGCACGAGTTTTTTCAATTCTTCAAGCGCGACAATCACGGCTTCGTATTCCGCCCAGTTGTTCGTGCGCTTCCCTAAGGGCTTCGCGATTTTTTTCAAAATCGTATCGCCGCGCTTCAAGACCGCGCCCGCGCCGGCAGGCCCCGGGTTTCCCCGCGCCCCGCCGTCGGTGAAAAGAATGTAGTCGGGAGCTTTTTCCATAGAAGTATCACCAGTGTAGCAAAAGCGGTACCTGGTATCTAGTATTTCATATTTAGCATCAAAAATAATTGTTAAATTGTTTCATTGTTGAATTGTTGCAGAAAAAACAACCTGCGTAGTACCATAGGAAATAGATTTTGACGCACACCCGCGCAGGAGAAACATTATGTTTTGGGGACTTGCCACCGCATATCTTTCCATCGGTATCGTCTGGTGCGCTTTCGCGGCTTATAAACAAGCACGACTCCATCCGAATGCGCACCCTTACAAGCTCGCCTTGGTTGTGGTCCTCAACGCCTTTGCGTGGCCGGCCGCGATCCCGATTGGTATATACCGTATCGTAAAAAAATAATCTCGTGTCCAATCCCGCCGCGCCACTAACAAGCGCGGCTTTTTTTGTGCTTGACACCTCGCCCCCCCCGTGTACTGTATGTGATAGATTCCCTGCGTAAATAAACTGCACACCAGACGAAGGTTTTATGCGCGATTACGTTGTTGCCGCCTTATTTTTTGCTATTTTTGTTT
>CAYORD010000161.1:0-1386 GCA_964406265.1 uncultured Candidatus Saccharibacteria bacterium
ATCGCCCAAAACACATTAAGCTTGTTTAAAAACAGGCTTTTTTCATAGGAACTTTTTGTTTTTAGGAGGTGTTACAATATAGGACATACTTTATGCGCAAAATCCTTTTTGTTACCGAACGGCGGGCGGATTACAGCCGTTTTAAGCCGATTATAGACAAGATCGAAGAAGATCCTGATTTGGATTACGATTTAGTCGTGACCGGAATTCATCTTTTAGAAAGACACGGAAAGACAATTGACCATATTGTAAAAGACGGAATAAAAATCTCATCTATAGTTCCGATGTTTGCTGAAGACCACGAAGATTCCGGAGCTGAAATGGCTCGCGCAGCAGGACGGTTTTTGGAAAAAATTACGCACGAACTTGAGCGTCTTAAACCAGACATCGTGCTTACCGGATTTGATATTGGGGCAAACTTTGCCGTCGGAGTTGCCGCCGCGCACATGAATATTCCGGTGGGGCATGTGCAAGGAGGAGAAGTGTCCGGCTCAATTGACGAGAGTTTGCGACACGCGCTCTCAAAATTCGCCCACTTTCATTTTCCGGCGAACGATGATGCGGCAAAGCGTCTTATCCGCATGGGAGAAAACCCTGAATATGTGTTTACTGTCGGATGCCCATCGTTAGAAGGGCTATTACACGCACCATAAATTTCAAAAGAAGAGTTAGGGAGGCGCACGGGGCTCAATGTGTCTGACAAATTTATTATAATTATTCAACACACTGTTACGACAGAAATTGAGGACGTGCCCCAACATATACAGGCAACGCTTGATGCGGTGCGCGCAGTAAACATACCAGCGTTGCTTCTCTATCCGAACAATGATGCGGGCGCGCGTGCTATAATTTCTGCAATAGAGGGAACCAACATTCGCAGGATGCGAACGCTTTCAATTGGGTAGTATGGAAATCTACTTAGATATGCTTCCGCTCTTGTGGGCAACTCATCAAGCGGAATTCACGAAACGGCTTCATTTAAGGTTCCCACGGTAAATATTGGAGACAGACAGGCAGGCAGACTTCGTCCGGAAAATGTGATTGATGTGCCTAACGAGTCTCACGCGATACAAGAAGGCATAGAAACGGCATTATATGATGAAGCATTTTTAGAAAAAGTGAAAAATTGTAAAAATCTTTATGGTGACGGCAAAAGCGCGGAGAGAATAGTGAAAGTTTTAAAAAAAATACCATTAAGGAAAGAACTTATTAAGAAAAACTTTATTGAGTAAAACATGGAAAATATTTTTAAAGACAAAATAATTCTTGTGACTGGCGGATGCGGCTCCATCGGTTCGCAGATTGTGAAGCAGCTTCTTTCATATGAACCCAAAACCATACGTATATTTGAACGAAGCGAATCGGCGCATTTTCGGCTGAATCAAG
>CAYORD010000161.1:1396-1611 GCA_964406265.1 uncultured Candidatus Saccharibacteria bacterium
AAATTAAATCAGATAAAATACGAAACCGCGTTGTCGATGTTTGCGATGCGGATCGAGTGCAGCATGCGATGGACGGCGTAAACATTGTGTTTCATGCGGCGGCGATGAAGCATGTGCCGCTGTGCGAGTATAATCCGTTTGAAGCGGTGCGAACAAACATATTAGGAACGCAAAATTTAGTAGATGCGGCGAGAAAGCATCAAGTCGAACGTTTT
>CAYORD010000162.1:0-1599 GCA_964406265.1 uncultured Candidatus Saccharibacteria bacterium
TCCTAATGGGAACATCGCGTCCGTTGCTTGTGTTCGGCACCCTCGCGCTCTTTTTCTGGGCGCTGTGCGGGGCTACTTTTATCTGGGCTATCGTGCTCAAAGCGATGGAGCTACGCGATTTTGCGGAAACCCCGCTTCCTATTGTCGTTGCCTTTTTGGGCGTCACCGGACTCGTGCTTCTTATGATGGGATTTCTCGCGGAACTGCTGCTCCGCGTCTACTATGAGACAAAAGACGGCACACCCTACATCATAAAATCAACAGAAGAGCGTTAATCGCCCCGACAATGATTCGCATCATTCCCCGTCTTGATATCAAGGGCCCCAATGTTATAAAGGGGGTTCAGCTGGAGTGTCTCCGTATTGTCGGCGACCCCCAGGCGCTTGCGGAAAAATACTACGAAGAAGGTGCGGATGAACTTTTGTATGTGGACATTGTCGCAAGTCTCTACAACCGCAACAACATTCTGGATATTGTTTCCCGCGCCGCAGAAAAAATTTTTATACCGCTGACCGTCGGCGGGGGTATGCGTTCCATAGAGGACATTCGCCGCGCGCTTCGCGCAGGTGCGGACAAGGTGGCGATTAACACGCATGCGACAAAGCATCCGGAATTCATTACCAAGGCGGCAAAGGCGTTTGGTGCGCAGTGCATCGTTGGTCATGTTGAGGCGAAAAGGATGCCGGGCGGTGGCTTTGAGGCGCTTGTTGACAACGGCAGGGTGCCGACGGGCCTTGACGCTATAGCCTGGGCGAAACAGCTTGTTTCGCTTGGCGCGGGCGAGCTCCTCATCACTTCGGTTGACCAAGAAGGAACAGCAAAAGGGTATGACATAGAACTTTCGGAAAGAATCGCCTCCCGCGCGAATGTTCCCGTCATCGCTTCCGGCGGCGCGGGCAACCCGAGCGATGTGCTTGCCGTTATACAAAAAGGCTACGTTTCCGCTGTTTCCGCAGCGCGCATTTTCCATTATGGAAAATATTCAAGAGGGGAGATAAAAAAGACGCTTAGGAAAAAGGGTGTACCGGTGCGTGTATGAAACCAACCACGAAAATCGCCATAATTGATTACGGGTATGGAAATCTTTTTAGTTTGGCAAACGCGCTGAAGCATATCAGTGCAACGGCGGTAATCGCAGACACTCCGAAAAAAATGAAGGATGCAGAAGTGCTGTTTCTCCCCGGCGTCGGCGCATTCGGCGATGGGATTAGGGAATTACGAAAAAGGGGTTTTGAAAAGCCAATAAAAGACCATGTGAGCGCAGGGAAACCGCTTTTTGGCATCTGTCTCGGCATGCAGTTCCTTTTTGACGAAAGCGAGGAGTTTGGCAAACACAAAGGACTCGGTCTTATTTCTGGCGCGATAAAGCGCATGTTGCCGAAAGAGAAGACAGCGAAAGTGCCGCAGGTTGGTTGGAATGAACTGCTTCTGCCGCGCGGACGCAAAAGCTGGAAAGGTACTATCGCGGAAAATGCCACAGGCGGAAGGCATGTGTACTTCGTCCATTCATACGCGGGGATGCCGAAGCAAAAAAGCGATGTGCTCGCGGAGGTGCTTTACGGCGGTTCGCGCATTGTTGCGGCAGTAGAGAGAGGAACG
>CAYORD010000163.1:0-1595 GCA_964406265.1 uncultured Candidatus Saccharibacteria bacterium
TTCTTAATATCGCCGCTGCCCAAAACCTTAACCGACGGCATTTTGCCGCTTTTCCCTTGTATTAATTTTTTTTCCACTAAAAACTTTGGGGAAACTTTCGTTCCGTCAGGAAACGCTTGCAGTTTCATAATATTTATAATAACAGGTTTTTCTTGTATGGAAGCAAACTTATACCCCCTTTTTTTGTGAATCTTTTTAATGATATCGCGCATTTCCGGGCGCATCTTTCTTCCCGCTCGAGCTTTTTGACCTTTTCTCCCTTTTCCGGAATACGTTCCTCGCGTGGCCCCTCGTCCAACGCGTTTTGATTTTTTGAGTTTTGTTTTACGTTGTATGTTGTGTAATTGCATATTGATATGATTTTACAATGCCCGTAGAGCAGCGACGGTTGCTCGTGCATTGTTTAATTTGTTTTTACTTCTAGAACGTATTTTTGCCGCAATATCCGTAAGACCGGCTAAATCTAAAACAGTCCTCACCGAACTACCTGCAACAAGCCCCCTTCCCCGAGCCGGAATAAGAATGAGCTGTGCGCTACCAAATTTTGAATCAACTTCGTGCGGAATTGACATAGAGGGAGTCGTGTCCACTTTTATCATATTTTTTTTGGCGCTCCTGATTGCTTTCTCAATCGCACGTGCGGTATCGGACGCCTTTCCTATTCCTACTCCGACAGAGCCCTTTTTGTCTCCAAGCACCAAGACAACGCTGAAGCTAAATCTTCTCCCCCCCGCGACAACTCGAGCAACTCTGCGTACGTCAATTACTTTTTGAGCAAAATCAGAAGCAGCTCGCCGCGGCCGAGCCCTTCGCCGTTGAGATATGTTTTTTCTTCTGTCCGTTCCCCGAAAAGAGGTACGTTCCTTGGCGGATGCGCTGGAAGCAATGACATTGGAATGTGCTCCACCCTCCTCTGTTGTATTATTTTTTGGTTCAGTATTTGTCATTATATTTTATTAAAAGACAAGGCCCTCTTTTCGCGCTGCGTCAGCCAGCGCCTTTACCGCGCCGGTATACAAAAAGCCGCCCCTGTCATACACGACTTTGTTTATTTTTTTTATCTTTGCTTTTTTTGCTACATCAGCCCCGACCCGCGCCGCCAACTCTTTCAAGAGACCGCGGCCCTCTTTTTTTAGAATAATTTCTTTGTCGGATGAAGAAACAATTGTAGCCCCCATTTCATCGTTAATAATTTGAGCATAAATATGCTTATTAGACTTATACACTGAAAGACGGGGCCGTTCCGTTGTTCCAAAAAGCCTCGCTCGCGTACGTATCTTCCGACGATTGTGATGAAATAGTTTTTTTGTTTGCTTATTGAGTTTCATGATATATGTTTTTATATTTTACGAACTTGTCGGCACGCTTACCCTGTTTCCTCCGAATAACTTCATCTGCATACCGTATGCCTTTTCCTTTATATGGCTCTGGTTTTTTTTGCGCTCGTACGGTCGCGGCAAACTGGCCAACGGACTCTTTATTGTTGCCGGAAATAGTAATAATCCCTTTTTCTGCGGATACCTTAATTCCTTTAGGAATTGAAATTTTTAGGGGGGGTGACAGCCCGGTGTGTAATCCCAGAGAATCTCCAGAAA
>CAYORD010000164.1:0-1578 GCA_964406265.1 uncultured Candidatus Saccharibacteria bacterium
GACGAGAGCTTGGATGCATGGGCGGAGATGGATTTTGAAGCGGATTTGATGATTGTGAATCCTGATACGGAAATTGACAAATGGATTCGCGCCGGCGCGCGGCGCACTGTTCTCCACGCCGAAAGCGCGCCTGAATTAGGGGAGACTTTTTCTCGCTTTAAAGACAGGGCTCATGAGCGTCACGAGGGAGATTATTTCTTTAAACCTCTTGAAATCGGCATTGCGCTGAATATAGACACGCCGAACGAGGTGCTTTCCCATTGGATACGCGATATTGACTTCGTGCAGTTCATGGGAATCGCGAGGATTGGATTTCAAGGACAGCCGTTTGACGAGCGAGTTCTGGAGAAGATACGCAGTTTCCGCGCGGAGTATCCGGGTGTTACAATCAGTGTTGATGGCGGCGTGTCTCTCGCAACCGCTCCGCGCCTCATTGAGGCGGGTGCGACGCACCTTGTCGTTGGCTCGGCGATTTGGAAGAGCGGGGATGTGGAGGAGGCGATTGAACAGTTTAAAGTTATAAAGTAGAAAGTTTATAAAGTTAAAAAACAGATATGACAAAAAAAGAGAACGAAAATTTGTTTTTTAACTTTGTAGACAAAGTAACGGAATTGTTATTAGCGGCTTTCGTGTTTGTCTTTTATGCAGGAATACTTTTTATATCTGGGATAATCATTTTCGCTATTATTAAATGGGCGTTCCAAATAGTTTTCTAGTTTCTGACTTTTAACTTTACAAACTTTTTACTTTCAACTACTGTGCCCTATTTGCACGATGATAAATTAAAAGAATTAGAGATAAAGGCGAATGCTGTACGCATATCCGTCATTGAGTCGCTCTTGGCGGCGGGATCGGGGCATACCGCGGGTCCTTTGGGTATGGCAGACATTTTTACCGCATTCTATTTTCATGTGCTGAATCACGACCCGAAAAACCCCGCGTGGGAAGACCGCGACCGCCTCATTCTTTCAAACGGGCATATTTCTCCCGTGCGTTACGCGGCGATGGCGCACGCGGGCTATTTCCCCCTTGAAGAGCTTTTGACGCTTCGCAAATTCGGGACGCGCCTCCAGGGGCATCCGGAGCGCGAGCGGCTTCCGGCGATTGAAACGACGTCGGGTCCTTTAGGTTCCGGGTTAGGGCAGGCGGCGGGAATGGCGTACGGAGCGCGGATGGACGATAAAAAGTTCCGCGTCTATTGCCTTATGTCCGATGGTGAACAGGAGGCGGGGAACACGTGGGAGTCGGCGATGTTCGCGGGAAAGAACAAGCTTGCGAATCTCACGGCAGTCATAGACCGCAACAACATTCAGATAAACGGTCGCACGGAAGACGTGATGCCCCTTGAACCACTCCGCGCGAAGTACGAAGCGTTTAACTGGCATGTGCTTGAAGTTGATGGTCACAATATGGAGGAGTTTGTGGACGCGGTGGAGGAGGCGAAAGCGATAGTTGAAAAGCCAACGATTATTGTCGCGCACACCATTCCCGGAAAGGGCGTGAAAGAAATAGAAGGCGACTACCTCTGGCACGGCAAACCTCCGAAGCCGGAAGAGGGGGAGCGGTTTCTTAAGGAAC
>CAYORD010000165.1:0-1286 GCA_964406265.1 uncultured Candidatus Saccharibacteria bacterium
AATTGCGTTGGACAGTAGGCGGCGCTCCCTCATCGTGCAGTTGGGTCGCAAGCGATGTTGCCGGAGACGCGGCAAAACAGAGTTACACTGTAACAGGCAACCCATTCTCATTAAACAACTTATTAAACAAACTCAATTTCAAATATCAGTTGGAGTGTCGGTGATGACAAAAAAGACGAAATATGCGATAATGCAGGCATGAAATATCCCCAAATAAATATTGCATACAACAGATTTCTTGATCCGATTTTTATCGAATGGATACAGTCAAAACCGGAGTGGAAAGATTGGAAGTCTCCAACAAAAGAAGAAGTGTTAAATAGAATTGAAGTGTATAAAAAGGAATGGCGAAAATATGAAAAGTCGATTTTGAAAGGTATGTGTCATGCTCTGAAATTGTCGTTCGTACAAAACATTGTTGATGTTCATATTGTAAGCGGGAACCCACGCGCGTTTAGCAACCCAATAGTAATGAAAAGTGGCTATGCGCCGGAAGAATTTGTAAATGTGCTCGCCCACGAACTAATTCATCGTTTACTCTCAAATAATTCCGAAACAATTGATATGAAGGTTCTTGTTAGATTGTTTCCAAAAGAAGATTCTCTCACAAGAGGTCATGTTCTCATACATGCAATCTTAAAGTATATTTATCTTGATATTCTTAAACAACCTAATCGTCTAAAAATGGATTTAGAACGCTCACATAGTGCCGCCACAAAAGGCGTGTCGGCATATCAAAGGGCGTGGGAAATTGTAAATGCTGGAGATTATATAGAATTCGTGCATGATTTTATGAAGAAACAAAAACCGCCTATATGAAAAAAGGCGGTCGAGTAGCTAGTAATAGCAAACTCTTTTTTGGTTACGGCCATGACTCTGAACCGTAATCATCATGGTCAGGACCTTCATCGTCCTCACCTCTGACATAAATGAGTTTTTCCATAAAAGTTTTTTCTAGGAAATCTCAGAATTGTAACGAACTGTTCCAGCACTCACTGGATGCTCTCCCTCAATGAGGTAGGAAAATTGATATTACTTGATCGAGTCAAGATTTTATTCGTCGGCTGAGTCGTCAAAATCGTCAGAACCATCAACGCTTCCTTCAGGCATAATACTCACCTCCTTTTATTTTTCGCACTCTTCACCTAGCATATACCCTGTCATAATATAGTCAAGAAAGAACAACTCCTATTTATGTGTAATTACTCGTCAAACACCAACTGTGGATAACTGGTTGATAAACCCTTATTTCACCTTGTTTTTAAGGGTTTATCAGGATAGGGTAT
>CAYORD010000165.1:1296-1566 GCA_964406265.1 uncultured Candidatus Saccharibacteria bacterium
ACTTGCTTTTTTATAGAAGATATGATAGTGTATTGACAGGTTATGATTTTTGTCATCTGCTAGCGGTTCGCATAGCGCGGATTGCGGAGAGACAATAGAAAGGAAACAGTGAAAATTAGATTATTGGTGCTTTGCACCCTCCTCTCTGTTGCGTCCGCGATGGCGCAGCAGTATTTGCTTCCTATTGGTAGCAATGTCAACAATCGGGCGGCGAAAGTGAACATCGGACTAGGCAACGGAGAAAGCGGTGTAGTGTTGAATGATAATTTT
>CAYORD010000166.1:0-1565 GCA_964406265.1 uncultured Candidatus Saccharibacteria bacterium
TCCTTCAAATTCGCAATAATGTTTTTCACATCCTGATTGTCGGGATTGGTGCTTTGTACCGCTTCAAATTGGGCAATCGCATCGGGAATGAGGCCCAAGTGATACTGCGTAAGCCCAAGGAAGTACCGCGCGTTTGCATAGTCGGGAACAAGCCCTACCGCGCGGAGAAGCGGCGATACGGCTCCTTTATAATCTCCTTCGTTGTATGTAAGGAGTCCGAGACGAAAGAAGAGCCCCGCATCGTTGGGGTTCAAGAGCGCCGCCTGTTCAAGCGAGGCAATGGCGCTCGCCATATTCCCCGCGTCTATTTCAAGCTGCGCAAGCACAAAGACCGCTTCGCTGTAATTGCTCTTGAGACGGAGCGCTTCATTCACGAGCGCGCGCGCTTCTTCCCTGTTTCCTTGCGTGATTTCAAGGCGCGCTTCTTCAAGCACGAGCCGCGGGCTTTTCGGGTTTCGTTCTTTCGCCGCCGCAAGCGCCGCTTTGGCGCTTGCGTATGCCCCATCCACCTTAAGCGGCACAAGGGAGGCGTAGATGCGCGCAAGAGCAAACCAGTTCGCGTAATCCGTCGTGTTCAATCGTACCGCC
This sequence comes from uncultured Candidatus Saccharibacteria bacterium, assembly GCA_964406265.1. Lineage (GTDB taxonomy): Bacteria > Patescibacteriota > Minisyncoccia > Phycocordibacterales > UBA10002 > UBA10002. The sequence continues at coordinate 589 of CAYORD010000166.1, forward strand.
TCGTTTCCGGAGGCAATCGCGGAACCCAAGAGCCCCTGCAATTCCGCCTGCAGGGTTTCAGGTTCATCTTGTTTTTGGAAAAGCGCATTCATTTCCGCAAGGCGCACATCAATAAGCGCGCGATAGACCGTGTCTCTTGGATAGAGCTCCGCCGACTTTATGAGTGCGCTTACGGCGCGCGGCATGTCGCCCGCCGTTTCAAGCGCGACCCGCGCTCGTTCAAAATACCACAGCGCGACAAACCGCTTCGCCACCGCGTATCCCGCGATGACTATTCCGCCGAGAAGGACAATGATTGCGAGCACGACCACGACGCCCACGCGCGGGTCGCTCGTATAAGAAAAAGAGAGCGTCTTTATCATTTTCTTGTGCGCTACAAACCCCACGAAACAACCTGAAAAAAGAAATGCGAGCGCAACCACGGGGAGGCTTGGCACATAAAATATCATTGCCATCCACACATAGACGAGAAGCGCGAAAAGCGAAAATATGAAATAGTGCGTGAGCTCGTCCGAGGCGGCGAAAAATGCGCGCGCGCCGCGATACAAAAGCGCGCCAAGAAAGATGAGCCACGCAAGCGTCCCGAGAAAACCCATCGTTACCGCGAGGGTCGGCAAAAGACCGATGCCAAAGCGAAAGTCGGTATCCCAAAAAAGAGAATTGTTGACGGCATCGTGCTTAAACGCAAGCCATTGCTTGACGAAGAGGTTGGGTCCGCTCCCCAAAAGAAAGTTTTCTTTCCATGTCCCCTTAAGAACTTCAAATGTTCCCGACCATGCGGGGCGCACATCAATTTGCCTAATCCCGAGCGTCTCGGCAATAGAGCTCTGGATAAAATCTCCTGAAAAAATAAAAAAGAGAGAGAGCAGGAGGAGTACCAAGGGGAGAATCGGGATTCTGTGATTGCCGCGCGGCGCGTTTTTTTTCTCAAACAAACCGAGAGAAAAACGGTACACCGCGACGATAAGCGCAAACGC
>CAYORD010000167.1:0-1554 GCA_964406265.1 uncultured Candidatus Saccharibacteria bacterium
ACCGTACAGACCTTTCCCTCCATTGCATCAATTGAGTGCAGTTTCCTTCCCGCGCCGCTCCGCCGCGCTCGTGCTCATGGCAAGAAGCCGAACGGTCTTCTTCTCTTTCTCCACCTCGCGGAAAAAGAGATCAATAATGCCAACGCCAGTTTCAATGGAGCGTTTGGAAAGAACGCGCCAGTAATCGGACACGACGGAGTTTTTGTCATCGTCTATATGTATTTCAAATTCGCGCTTGCCTCCATGCGAATCTCTATTAAAACGTTCTCTAGCTCGTGCTACTTTATATCGGGTCTCGTTATAAGCAAACCCATCGCGTATAGATAAGTTGTTTAAGTTCGGTTCATTAAAATGCTTGAACAGTGTATCCTTGCTAACAAAATTTTTGTTCGTGAAATTCGCAATATCATCAAACGCATGTGCGATTCCTGGAAATGATTTTATTTCCATATTTCCCGGCACATTTATCTGCCCAGATTCAAATTGTCCTGTAAAACGCTCATACGGATCCGTGTCGCCAAGCCCGCCATGACTTGGGTGCGGATCATTGCGTACATGTGCAGGCACTGTGGCATCTTGAAGAAGATGAACTATGTGCCCCAAGCTTGCCGCCGCGCGCACTTTGTCTCCATAGACATACTCATAAATAGCACGATCCCATGAAAAATCGGTGGGGGACGAGAAAAATTTATCGTTATAGCCGATGTGTTTTCCATTGCACAGCCACGAATTCACACAATTATAGTTTCCCTGCCCTTCAGTATCCTGCGCCCAAATTTTTGACGAAATAAATTGTCCTAAAAGCCCTCGGTTGTTTATCGGGTCGTAAAAATGGCGCATAAAGCGCCAATCATCATCCTCATCATAACTCCCTTGAATCATCGCTTTCGCCTCCAACTCGCCAAATACATCCCCTCGTTCCTCCTCGTATGCCCGGACCGTTGCTTCCGTAAGCCCCATATGGGTATCGCGCTCGTATGCAAAAACCGCTCCCGGCAAGAGAGCGGTGCTCGCTAACACAAGAATTATAACTCTAATATTTTCCATTTGCCCGTAAATGCGTTTTTAATCAAGCGAACTCCGTAAGCTATATTTTCCCCTGCCGGATAAACTTCTATTTCATATATTCCAGAAGAACCAACTCCACTAGGTGGCACTAATCTGCCGTGACGATACGCATCAATAAAAAATTTATTTCCCCCGTCTTCTCCAGCACGATTTTCTTTAAGCGCCTCCTCCTGTCCCTCCATCACAAAATACTTCGCCGCGAGATCGTAATCTTGTGCTTCAAGCGCTTCTACAAAAAGACGAAGTGTTTCCTCCGGTGTTTCTCCGCCGTAGGTATCATTCTTATATGCTTCCTCCAATTTCTCTTGTTGGTTTTGAGTGAATTTCCAGTAGGTATATGCCGCAATATTCTCCGCACCTCCCTCAAGCTGTTTCCCCTTCCACACGAACCATCCCTGCAGATACCACGCCACCACCACAAGCACCACAATTCCGGCCCAAAACCACCATTTTTTAAACATGCGCCACATCCTACCACCGCACCCC
>CAYORD010000168.1:0-1550 GCA_964406265.1 uncultured Candidatus Saccharibacteria bacterium
AAATCCCTGTGACAGTTTCTGTGATAGAAGAAATATAAGAGATGTCATGGGGCGTGAGGATAAGAAAAAAGCCAAGCAAATACTTATGCTTGGCCGAGAAACGAATGGCTAGGATTTTACTTTAACCAATTCCTCGGTGTAGAAGTTGGTTACAGGATGACCAGGAATACGGATATAAATAAGAAACCGGTGTTCCTTACAATGTCTTCCAAAGTCGTAAATCCGCTTAACACGTCCGACGATTCCTCGTTCAAGTGGTTTGGTGGATAAGTCTTGTTTGCTCTGAGAATAGTCATTATTTCTCAGTTGCACTAGGTCATTCAATTTAAGCCCAGGTAACATGTTTTTCGGAGCAGACCGTGGAATTTGCTGCAAATCCATACTGCCTCCTTGTTGTAAATTTAGGACTATGAGTAGGATACAATAAGCGATGCATCGCCGTCAATAACCCGCATGATATTTTCTATATTTTGGCAATCCCAATAGTATTATAGATGAGAAAACGGCTTATCCGCCGGAGGCGGACCCGCCTCTGGCGGGAAATAAGAAAAATCCCGGCGGTTGGCTAGTGAAAAAGCAAAAGTGTCATGGAGCAGTTGGAAGCACAATTTAAAAAAAGCGGGGCGCTACATCATGCGTATTTTATAGAGGGAGCGTGTGAGGAAGTTCTTCCTGTGCTCGTTGCGTTTTTGGAGAACGAGGTTGGTGTCAAGACGCAGGGTAATCCCGATTATCAGAGTGCCCATTACGGCGTTTTTGGCATAAATGAGGTGCGGCTCTTAAAAGAACAGCAGAGCCGCCACGCTGTCAGTGGCGACAGGAAAATTTTTGTCATATCTGCCGAACGGATTCCCGTAGAGGCGCAGAACGCGCTTTTGAAAACGCTTGAAGAACCGACACAGGGGACTCATCTTTTTTTTGTTCTGCCCGACGCCTCGCGCGTGCTCCCGACGGTACACTCCCGCGTTGTGTTCATTCGCGCTGTCGCGGAGAAAAAAGTCAATGCGTTTCTCGCCGCCTCTTACGGCGAGCGAGAAAAGTTCATTGCACGAATTGTGGAAGAAAAAGACCGCTCCGGAGCGCTCGCGCTCCTTTCGGATATGGAGCTCGGCTTAAAAGAACGGTTTGGAAAAACCGGCGATATGCATGAATACCACGCGGCGCTTTCCGCGCTTGCTAAATGCCGGTCGCATCTTTCCGGTCGCGCGCCATCCCTCAAGATGCTTTTGGAGTATCTCGCGGTGGTAGTGCCATCTCGTTAAAGACAGCGAGTAACCCCTCACGGTTGTTCTCTGCGCGCACACGAACAAGAATAAGGGTTTTGAGAGACTAAGACTTGAGCAAACGCCCCGGAGTGGTCTCTCAAAACCTTTATTCTTGTGCGCGCCATATTTTGGAGCGTGAGGGATTACGACAGCGCATCTTGACTTTTTTCATATGGTGCAGTATGATTAATTCAGATTCTCTCGTTGTTCCACAGCCATAATAGGAGTTCCCGATGCTCTTTCTTTGTAAATGGAGTACCAGCGTGTTCATTATCCAGACGGCGG
>CAYORD010000169.1:0-295 GCA_964406265.1 uncultured Candidatus Saccharibacteria bacterium
TGATTACAAACTAGCTGATTGTTTTTCGCCGCGTACCTCCCAAGCGCAACGTATTGAGCGGCTGTCTGTATCGTCCGCTCCAGCATCTCTTCCCATGTCCATGTCAGCTTAATCCGAAAGTACATATCGGATCTGCCACTAGCTTCGGATTTCAATCTAGTCCTGAAAGACTCGTTCGTTGCAAGCCACTGAACGATTTCTTTTTCATCATCAACAAGCGTCGGGATTATCTCTGTCATCGGCGAAACCTCCCACCCAAGCGGTGCAACAAAACGGCGGGTTTCCAACACGGAGT
>CAYORD010000169.1:305-1506 GCA_964406265.1 uncultured Candidatus Saccharibacteria bacterium
TGGCGGTACACAACTCGGGGTTATCCGCCTCGTGGTCGGCGTACAACAACTTGATGCGCACGCCGGGGACAACGGCTTGAATGTCGCGCAAGAAACCGATGTGCAACTCCGCCAAGAGGGAAATTCCACCGTTCAGCCCTCTAAAGGTGTACCGTCCGTCCCTGTGAGTATAGTCCGGGCAACACGGCGCGATAATGGAACAATTGGGGTCGAGTAGAGCTTTCCCGATACGAATCACCATTTTGGAGGTGCGGGATGGTTCGCCGCATCTCTCTACTAACGAGGACAGAACCGGAATCAACTCATCAACTTGCTCTGTCAATCGGGCAGCTTGGCGAAGAGCTTTTCGGACTCTTCCCCAGTCAATCGATGCCAGCATGGTTTATCTCTCCTATGTCAAAGAACTTTTGCGTTTTGAAACAAAACGCCCGCTCGAGGAGCGGGTATTATCGAATTCCTATAAAATCAAACAAAACTCGCTCCTCAAACGGGATACGAGTTCCACCAAACCGATGTTCTATATCGAATATTCATTTAGTTAAAGTGTATCAAATGCGCTACGCATTGTCAACAAGAAGAATATCGAGGTTAAACCTCGTAAAAACCGCTTTGCAGGAACAAGCAAACTGTGTTAGCTTGGATATTAGAGAAAAGCCCACGGCGGGTTTTTCGACTCAAAAAAGGAAGGGGGTGAAAGAATGAGAAGTCGTTCGCGAAGTCCCAAGAAGTTCTCCTGGAGTGTAACCGCGACGCAGAGAACTGCGCCTGGCACGATTCGCTTCCAAGGTCAGTGCCGGAGCAACTGCACTAACCCGACATGCAGCGGAAGATGCAAGGCGGCACCAGGAGGACCCCGGCGTCCCGGCCCGACGACGCCCAGCAAGTAAGCGCGGCGAACAGTTGCTGCGCAGGAGAGGTGTGACAGGTATTTCTGTCACACCTCTTGCCTTTTTATGAACTTCGATTTTTTGAAAATTTCTTCAGGGTTCAACTTTACAATTTCACTCCAAGTAAGGTTCGAATTTCCCTTCCTAAAAGACTTCACTATCCAATAACCAAGCGAGTACCCTGTCCATTTTTTGAACTTTCTACTGCCGAATAATGCGGTGCTTCTCAAACGGGAACTCCTGGAGAGAAAAAACTTTTTTAACCGCTTATAACCGGCTTTTGCTTCCCCTCTTGTCAGAGCAACTGACCAAGG
>CAYORD010000170.1:0-1505 GCA_964406265.1 uncultured Candidatus Saccharibacteria bacterium
TCCGTTTGGTTTTTTGATTTCTTTTTCCACAAGCGCATGGAGTTTAGGATGCATCCCGAGGTCTGCCATTTTTATGGCAATCGTACTCGGATTGAGCACGCGGAGCACTACCGACTCGCCGTACGCGCCTGGAATTATTGAAGTGCGTATTTCTATTTCCACCCCTTCCAACTTCACGCTAAACCGGCCGTCTTGCGCTTCATCGCGCACATTCAGTTTGAGCCCCGATACGAGCTTGATGCGAGAGAGAATGAATTGGAATGCGTCTGTCGGTACCGCAACGAGGTCGTTCAACATCCCATCCAAACGCAAACGCAAGCGCACCGATGCCTCCTCCGGCTCCATATGAATGTCAGATGCATTCGTCGCCAAGGCGCCCGCGAGAAGCGTTTCAATCATCCGCGACACGCGCGAACTTTGTTTTGAGGCAAGTTCTGTGCGCAGAACTTCGGCAATGTCGGCAAGGGTTTTAAGATTTTTCGCCTGCGCCGACACCTCCTCGCTTGCAATCGTGATGGAGCCGATATTTCCTTCGTGCGCAAATGAGAGGTCTTTGTAGCGCGCCCACGCCTTCTCAAGCCCTTTGCGCTCGGTCATAAAAAGAGACACTTCGTAGCCCGCGCCCGCGAGTTTTTTAAGCGACGCTTTTGTTTCCGTTTTTTCTGGTGAGAAGGCGGCAATGCTTACCTTTTTCCCATTAAGAGCAAAGCCCGCCAAAAGAGCTTTGCGCGCTTCGGCTTCGGGAACAAGACGGAGCGCGTCCAATTCAATAGGGGTTGGAATAAGGTCAATGTAGGGAATACCCGCTTTTTCGGCAAGCGTTTGCACCAGCTCGCGCTCCTCGCGCTCGCGGAGGTCAGTTAATTGTTCTTTCTGCTTTTCTTCGTCAAAGGTAAGAGGCATAGGAATGCCTTTATTATACCAGCATATAAACGAATACGATGGGCTTGACATATAATACAGGAGGTGCTATACTGTAAGTAGGTAAGTAGCACCAGATGTTCCCGGGCTTCAAACATCGGGTGCTTGAAAAGACGAAGCCAAAAACTCTGAAAAGAAAGAAACGAAATGAAAAAAGAACACGCAATCACTCTTGGTATCGTGGCAGGCGTCATTATCTTGGTGCTTACCGCGGTAGTGGGATATCTGTCAGGAAAAAATGTCAGCCACGCAACGACGCCGATCATTCCGACTAATAGTCCGCCAGTAGTAGCACAGATGAACGCTCCAGCAAGTCAGGTTGATTTGCTCGCCGCTGAGTTGGAAGGGTTGAGGGCCAAAGAGAAAGCCAGAGAGGAGATGGTACATCGGTTGCTCGAACTCAATGAAGAAGTTCAGCGGGAGCGAGAGACCAATACCGTCATCGTACCAGTCACAGTGAATGTGACCAACACGCCACCCGCGATAAACATCAACGGCACCATCAATATCGGCGGTTCGGGCTCATCGGCACTACAAGTGCCGATTAAAGAGACAAAAAAAGGGGCAACACAGTTGATGGAGAA